>JAOUOD010000004.1 GCA_029880545.1 Gammaproteobacteria bacterium
GCTACTTGCAGGCTTTGGGTAGCCAGGCGGCTCATGGATTAACAAATGGCTTTGGCAGTATTGGCTATGAACCCAATGTCACCACGTTTTTTGGTTTCCCTAGATATGTCACCACGGGCGGGGTAGCGGTGAACATGTATGTGGGAGCACAGTTTGGTTCATTGAAAGGGGATAATGAACACAAGCGCCAGTTCACCTTCCAGGTATTTGATTGTCATGAGTAATCACATGCTTACCAGCGCTCAGGCCTATAGCGATCTCCTGTTTAGCCAGATTGCTTATATTTAATTTAGGCAGCACAGTATCTACATTGGCTGATGTAATCTCATAAACCCTTTGACCTTGAGTTACCGCTGCTTGTATCGCACTAATAGCTGATACAGCTCGCCTTGCATTCTGCGGATCAGTATTAAACATCTGCTCAAAAAACCAAAAGGGTCAGACTCGATTGAAACTCATCCCCTTGTTACACTGATCATCTGATCAGGCAAGGACTGCCTGATAGTTTGATCTTGAAACGCAGTTTTCCTACAAGGAGGTAGGCCCATGCCCCGGTTACCCCGTTATGTCCTGCCCGGACAGCCTCAACATGTGATCCAGCGTGGTAATAACCGATGCCCCATCTTTGTGGCCGATGAAGACTATGGCTGTTTCCGCCATTACCTGCGGGAAGCCAGTCAGCGTCAAGGTTGTCACATCCATGCCTGGGTTTTCATGACCAATCATATTCACCTGTTGGTCACGCCGGACGGAGAAAACAGTATCGGCAAAACCATGCAGTCTGTGGGCAGGCGTTATGTGCAGTATTTCAACACCACCTACCAGCGTACCGGTACCTTGTGGGAGGGCCGTTACAAAGCCACATTGATTGATACCGAGCAGTATTTATTCACCTGTTATCGGTATATCGAGCTGAATCCTGTACGTGCCAACATGGTCAGTCACCCCGGTGAATATCGTTGGTCCAGTTATCACTATAATGCCTTGGGCAAGGCAGATAGCCTTATTGATCCCCATGAACGGTATTTGGCGTTAGGCAGTCAGGCAGATAAGCGGCAGGCGGTTTATCGAGACCTGTTCAGCGCCCATATTGACAACAAGACCCTGGAAGATATTCGACAGGCTACCCAGAAAGGATGGGCATTAGGCAGTGATCGATTCAAGGATAAAGTGGAGCAGCTGGTTCAGCGTCGTACCCGGCCATTGTCACGAGGGGGCGATCATCGTAGTGTTGGATTCAAAAAAGAACTGTCCTAAGCTTTAGTTAGTTGCAATCGAGTCTGACCCTTTTGGTTTCTCTCTGTAAACAAAAACCCGTGCAAGGCGGGTCTTTGTTTAAGTGGAGCGCGACCGAGCTATGCGAGGAAGTGCTGAACAAAACACTGCAGGTGGTTTTACAGCGCGACCGAGCTATGCGAGGAAGTGCCGAATAATGCTCGGAGAGCATTTACGGCACCGAAGGGATTGATTCGGGCTGGCGGCCTCACCCTGACGGGCGCGCTAAAGCGCGTCCAATTTCGCTGCACGAAATTGTCGAACATTTATGATGACGTCAGGGATTCGAATCCAGCCAACAAGCACTTAAACAAAAACCCGCGCAAGGCGGGTCTTTGTTTAAGTGGCCCGCCCGAAGGGATTCGAACCCCTGACCTCTGCCTCCGGAGGGCAGCGCTCTATCCAGCTGAGCTACGGGCGGATGTGTTGGTTTGAGACGGTTTTCGGCGCCAAATCTACCGCTGGAGCCGGGGGCGCAAGCATACCCGGGTGGCCGCTCCGCGTCTATTAAGCTTGCACTGGGGCAGGAATTTTGCGGTATACTGCGCGTTCATTTTTGAGGCTCCGCCAGAGGGTGGATTTTAGTAATTACTTATATAAGGGTATTCTCCAATGAGTGATAGCAATATGAAAGACGGCGATTTCGTTCGCAATTTCTCCATCATGATCGGCGCGCTGGTGCTGTTGACCATCGTCATCTACATCTTCGCCAATTCTATTGGCGGTGCGCATACTGCGACCAAGACCGCTGATGCTTCTGCCGTTGCTGAGCGTATCCAGCCGGTTGGCAAGCTGCACCTGGCCGGCGCTGTTGCCGGTTCTGCTGTTGCCACTGCCCAAGCCGCTGATGGTGCCGGCACCTACAACGCTGCCTGCGCTGCTTGTCATGGTACCGGCGCTGCTGGCGCTCCGAAGGTGGGCGACAAGGCTGCCTGGGCTCCGCGCATCAAGCAGGGCAACGCTACCCTGTACGATCACGCCATCAAGGGCTACCAGGGCAAGACCGGTTTCATGCCGGCCAAGGGTGGTCAGGCCCAGTTGGCTGACGACGCTGTTAAAGCCGCCGTTGACCACATGGTAGCTGGCAGCAAGTAATCGGGACTTTCAGTCACGAATTACCAGAGGCCGCACCCTTCGGGGTGCGGCCTTTTCTTTTGTGGAGGCTAAATACTGGTGGCCATGGCCCGGGCCGGTTTGCGGTCCAGTTGCCGGAACTGGATGGCCTCAGCGAGGTGACGGGAGCTGACCCGGGATTCACCGGCAAGGTCGGCCAGGGTGCGGGCCACGCGCAGGATTCGGTGGTAACCCCGGGCGCTGAGTCCCAGTGCCTGGATGGCGCGCCTGATCAGGGCGTCGGCGTCAGCATCCAGTTCACAGCACTCGTCCAGCTCCTTGTTGCCAAGCGCGCTGTTTAGCTTCCCTTGTCGACCAAGCTGGCGATCGCGGCAGCGAAGTATGCGCTCACGTACCTCGGCCGAGTATTGGCCATCAGGCTTTGCATTCATCAGCATATCGGTTGGCACCGCCGGTACGATGACGTGGAGATCGATGCGGTCCATCAGTGGCCCTGACAGCTTCTGGCGGTAACGCTGGATTTGATCGGGCGTGCAACGGCAACGGCCGGAAATATCGCCTTCGTAGCCGCAGGGACAGGGATTCATGGCCGCGACCAGCTGAAACCGGGCCGGGAACCGGGCTTGCCGCGCCGCGCGTGAGATCATCACTTCGCCGCTTTCCAGTGGTTCCCGCAGCACCTCCAGTACCGCGCGCTGAAACTCGGGCAGTTCATCCAGGAACAACACGCCGTGATGGGCCAGCGAGATCTCGCCCGGCCGCGGATGGCTGCCGCCGCCGACCAGGGCCACCGCCGACGCCGTGTGGTGAGGGCGTCGGAACGGTCGTTGACCCCAGCGCCGGGCGTCAAAGCCGCCATCAGAAATGGAGTGAATGGCCGCTGACTCCAGGGCTTCGGCCTCGGTCATGGGCGGAAGGATGGACGGCAGCCGTTGCGCCAGCATGGTTTTGCCGGACCCCGGTGGTCCCATCATCAGCAGCGAATGGCCTGCGGATGCGGCCACTTCGAGGGCGCGCTTGGCCTGGTGCTGGCCGCGAATATCGCGCAAGTCAGGCAAAGTCTCGGCCGGGTGGTCGGCGCGGGTGGCGCAGGCCTCGGGCAGCGGCTGGTCTTGCAGAAAATGACCGGTGACGGCGAGCAGGTTGCCGGCGCACAACACCCGGGACCGGGACGCCAGCGATGCCTCTTCGCCATTGGCGGCGGGCACAACCAGGCGGCGACCGGCATCATGGGCGGCCAAGGCGGCGCTCAATACGCCGCGGACCGGCCGAATGTCACCACCCAGGGCCAATTCACCGATGAATTCGAAATCCGCTAAAGGTTCCCGGGGCAGCTGCCCGTTGGCGGCAAGTATTCCGAGTGCCATGGGCAGGTCGAAGCGGCCACCGTCCTTGGGCAGATCGGCCGGGGCGAGGTTAATGGTGATGCGGCGGGCCGGGAACTCAAAACCGAGGGTTTGCAGGGCACTGCGGACGCGGTCCTTGGCTTCGCGTACGGCGAGCTCGGGGAGGCCAACTACCGACAGACCGGGTAAACCGTTGGCCAGGTGCACCTCGACGGTGACGGCAGGGGCGTCGACACCCACCTGGGCGCGACTGTGGATAACAGCGAGTGACATGGGCGTTTCCTTCCTTGGATAGCCGGCAGTGTTTTCCCTGGTGGTATCAGCCGGCTTTCTTGTTCTGCTCCAGCTGGGCCAGCTCGGATTCCAGTGTATCAACGCGCGCGCGTAACTTTTCCAATAGCGCGGCCTGAACGTCAAATTCTTCACGACTGACCAACCCGAGTTGTTCCAGTCGTGTAGCCAGGACAGCGTTGATTTGTTTACGCGCATCGTCGGCGATGCCCTTGGGCATGGCCTTGCTGATGGCGTCGGTAATCTGGTCAATAATGGCGTTCGGAATCATAAGCCTGATTTTTCGGGATAATTTGCGTAAAATCGCCGCCACTATAACGTTGTCCTCGCGTGCCCGCAATGTTGCTGAGCAGGCACGCCATTGACGGCGGCGACAAGGATCAAACAGTCAGGAGGCAAAGGTGAACACAAAGCGAATTTCCCTGGTCAGCGTTTTATTCATGGCAGCTCAGCTGCTGTCCGCCCGGGTGGTCGTCGCCAGTGACAGCCTGGACCTGATGCTCGGCGCGACAACCAACTACGTGTTTCGTGGCATTTCGCAGACCGACAACAAGGCGGCCGGTTATGCCGGGTTTGATTACAGTCACAGCTCTGGCCCCTACTTCGGGTTATGGACATCGCGGGTCAACTTTCCCACCGTCGACGGCCGCGCCGATGCCGAGCTGGATATCTACGGCGGCATCGCCGGTGAAATCCGTTCCCTCGGCAACCTCGGCTGGGATCTTGGCTACATTCTTTACCGCTACAACCAGACGCCGCCCAGGTATGACGAAGCTTACCTGTCACTGTCTTTTGACCTGGTGCCGCGCCGGTTGAAGGCCACTATCAAGGGTTCGTATGAAACCGAGGGTGACCAGGTGGTAGGTGAAGGCCTGGTAACCCTGGATGCCGGCAGTGGCCTGTTCGTGAAGCTGCAGCCCGGGCACGTGGATGACCGCACCACCGACAACAATGACTACAAGTATGTCAAGGTAGCAGCCAGCAAGTCCGTGGATGTGAACAGTGCCGGTATTCGTACCATAGATATCGAGCTTGCTTACAGTGATACCAGCCTCAAGCGTGGCGATGCCAGTCCCTATGGCGTTATCAATGATCGGAATGAAGACCGTGTTCACGACTTGTGGTACTTGTCCGTTACCGCACATTTCTAGCAGACATTCGGGTTTTCTTTTCGGTTCATTGCCCTGTTATTGCCGGTAGTGAGCCCGGTAGCGGCGATAATGTTTCATTCTTTTGCTGCCATTGACCTGCGCCATCAGCGTGCAGGGCTGCCCCCACCTCGTTGATGTGCGTGAAAACGCACCGTTCAAGTGCATTCGTTTTTTGTTGCTGATCATTTTGGTGCAGCAATTCCCTGTTTTATTCATCGATTGTCTCTAACTGATTGATTAACTGTAAAAAACATTTTTGGCACGACACATGCAATAACAAGCATGAAAGCTGTTGTCGTGCCGCCGGACAGGCATGCACCAGGCAGTAATTGATCAACCCGGTTAATCCGAAAATCTGAACCTTAGGGGAGTAGAACCATGATGAGTAAAAAGATGTTTGCAATTGCTGTTGCCATTGCCGGGCTGCCCGCTGTAGCCAGCGCCGAGCTTACCGGCAATATTGGCGCATCCAGTGACTATGTCTGGCGCGGCCTGACCCAGACTGCCGGTGATGCCGCCGTATCCGGTGGCATGGATTACAATTCGCCATTTGGCTTGTCCGCAGGTATGTGGACATCCAATACAGCGTTTGGCTCACCGGAGCTGGACTTGTATGCCGGATACAGCAAGTCATTTGGTGATTTCAGCATCAGTGCTGGTTATATCGGTTACCTGTATCCCGGCACCGAGGATGATCCGGCAACAGCGGATACCAATGAAGCCAATGATCTGGACTGGACCGAAGCGTCGGTTGGTTTCGGCTGGAAGATGCTGAGCCTGACCTACAACTTCTCCAACGATACCTTCAATACCGGAACAAAGAGTTCCTATGTTGATCTCGGCGCAAGCTTCGAAGTGGCCAAGGATCTGACCCTGGCACTGCATGTGGGTCGCTATGACTTTGAAAATGATGATGTCAATGTCGCCGGTTTTGTCTGGGATGATTACATCGACTACAGTATAAGCCTGTCTGCTGGTGACTTTTCCATCACTTACAGTGATACCGATCTGCCTGATGACACGGTCGCTGATGCTGTTGCCTACGGTAGCAACGATTTTTACGCGGCAGATGACGGTTACAAGGTTTTTGTTACCTATTCAAAATCATTCACGCTGCTGAAATAAGCAGTATCACTGAACGAGTTCAGGAGGTTCATGCCATGAAAATGGTTACCGCAATCATCAAGCCATTCAAGCTGGATGATGTTCGTGATGCCCTGTCAGAAGTGGGTGTGCAAGGCATTACCGTGACCGAGGTGAAAGGCTTCGGTCGCCAGAAAGGTCATACCGAGTTGTATCGCGGCGCGGAATATGTTGTCGATTTTCTTCCCAAGGTGAAGCTGGAAGCTGCCATTGATGTTTCCATGCTCGACCAGGTGGTAGAAGCCATCGTTAATGCAGCGCGTACTGACAAGATCGGTGACGGCAAGATATTTGTCTCCGACCTGGAGCAGGTGGTTCGTATCCGTACCGGTGAAACCGGCAAGGATGCGCTGTAACACGTCACCAACATAGCGAGGATTAAACAGTGGAAGCATTAAACGGTGTGAAAGATTTAAGCTATGCACTGGACACCTTTTATTTTCTGGTGACCGGTGCACTGGTCATGTGGATGGCTGCAGGCTTTGCCATGCTTGAAGCAGGACTGGTTCGTTCAAAAAATACGGCAGAGATCCTGACCAAGAATGTCGGCTTGTTCGCCATCGCCTGTATCATGTACATGTTCGTCGGTTATAACCTGATGTACCCAGGTGGCGACTATGCGGGACAACTGTTGCCCGGGCTGAAGTTCATGCTTGGTGTAGATCACGCGCCCGAAGCGGTATTGGCACAGGGTATGGACAAGTGGTACGACGGCAACTACTACTCGAAGATGTCTGACTTCTTCTTCCAGATGGTGTTCGTGGCTACGGCCATGTCCATTGTCTCCGGTGCCGTTGCCGAGCGCATGAAGTTGTGGACGTTCTTTGCCTTTGCCGTGGTTATGACCGGTGTCATCTACCCGATCCAGGGTTTCTGGAAATGGGGCGGCGGTTTCCTGGACGCGGCCGGTTTCCTGGATTTTGCCGGTTCCGGCGTGGTTCACATGTGTGGCGCGGCTGCAGCCGTTGCCGGCGTGCTGGTGCTGGGTCCGCGCAAGGGCAAGTACGGCCCTGATGGCCAGGTAAACGCGATTCCGGGTGCAAACATGCCACTGGCAACGCTCGGAACGTTCATCCTGTGGATGGGCTGGTTTGGTTTCAACGGCGGGTCGGAATTGATTCTGTCCAACGTTACCGAGGCCAATAACGTTGCCAGGGTATTTGTGAATACCAACATGGCTGCTGCTGGTGGCGTGGTTGCGGCACTGATTGTTGCGCGCTTGCTGTTTGGCAAGGCTGATCTGACCATGGGACTTAACGGCGCCCTGGCCGGGTTGGTAGCTATTACCGCCGAACCGTTAACGCCAACACCCGGGCTGGCTACTACTATTGGTGCAGTCGGTGGTGTGCTGGTGGTGATCTCCATCCTGGTGATGGATCGTTTTTTCAAGCTGGATGACCCGGTCGGCGCCATTTCGGTTCACGGTGTTGTCGGTATCTGGGGCCTGCTCGCAGTCGTATTGTCCAATGGTGATGCCAAGATCAGCTCGCAGTTGCTGGGCATTGGCTCCATCTTCGCGTGGTCATTCGGCGTCTCTTTGGTCGTTTGGGTAATACTGAAAGGCATCATCGGTCTTCGAGTCAGCGAAGAAGAAGAGCATATGGGCGTGGACCTGGCCGAATGCGGGCTGGAGGCCTACCCGGAATTTACCACCGGGACCAAGTAGATTTGTAAATCATCTCCTGATTGAGTGTGTTAGTCTCAAAATTCAAGGCGCCTTTACAGGCGCCTCTTTTTTGTACCGGTGATCAGAGTTTGTAGTGACTGCCGTCACAATAGGGTGGCCGCTTGGTCGCCTTGCAGCGGCACAGGCTGATGTACTGTTTTTCCGTGATTTCAAATTCGAGCGGGCTGTGCTCTGTGCCCTTGTGTGAACCATCGCAAAACGGCTGGTTAGCGGATTTGCCGCAGCTGCACCAGTAGTATTTTCCCGGCTGCAGTTCGATCATTTTGGGTGATTTGATTATGTCACTCATTCCTCGTTGTTCCTTTCTTACATTGCCAATTAGTCCTGGTTGGCCAGGTGTTAATAAAGCGTAGCAGTTTCCACTATAGATGAAAGAACGAGAAAATCAGCGGTCAAAAGACCTGTAATCCGGACGGGATTGGAGGTGTTTTGGCCGCTATAGACGCCCGCGGTGGTCATGATCGCCGGTGCGAAAATCGTCACAAGGTCGCGGCAGCGAGGAACGGCGGCAGGGTCAGCAGGCCCTGGTGCAGCTCCGATGTGTAGTACCTGGTATTGAGCTTGGCGGCGTCAATTTTGCGGAAATCCTTCGCTGATCCCGATTTCACCGCCATGGTGGACGACCACCAGCCGGACGGGTATACCGGTTGCGGGAAGCCCAGGGTGGCAAGATCGGCAAAGCCAGCGGTGCGCATGTTGTTGCGCATGCTCTTGATAATGTCGCTGTGCAGCAGCGGTGATTCGCTTTGCGCAATCAGGATGCCGTTGGCCGACAGCGCCTTGTGGCAGTCGGTGTAGAACTCCGCCGAGAACAGTCGCGCGGCCTGGCCGACCGGGTCGGTGGAATCAATAATAATGATGTCGTAACTGCCGGGTTCAGCGTCTTCGATCCACTTGATGCCGTCGACAAACTCCAGCTGCGCCCGCGCATCGCCGTTGGATTCGCACAATTCAGGGAAGTATTCTTCTGACACGCGGGTAACGCGCTCGTCCAGCTCGGCCTGCACCGCCTTTTCGACACCGGGGTGCTTGAGTACTTCGCGCAGGGTGCCGCAATCACCGCCACCGATAATGAGCACGCGCTTCGGGTCCGGGTGCGTGAGCAGCGCCGGGTGCGTCATCATCTCGTGGTACAGAAAGTTGTCGCGCGTGGTCAGCATCACCAGGCCGTCGAGCGTCATCAGGTAGCCCCATTGCCGGGTGTTGTAGATCGTCAACAGTTGGTACGGGGTTTGTTCTTCGTGTACCTTCTCGCCCAGCTCAAGCGAAAATGCCGAGCCGCAGTCTGCGTGAATTTCGGTGTACCAGTTGTTGTCGAGTGTCATAATACCTGCTCCTCAGCAATGAAGACGCCGGGCGAATGGCCGGAAAGCGGGGAGTGTAGCCAAGCGCTGTTAGCTTGCCAACGAATCTTTTAGCCAGTGAATCCTGGCAGGAGCAGTGAACCACCCATGAGTTGGAAAATCCAGAACGCACGCGACACCTATAACATTTCCCACTGGAGTGGCGGTTATTTTGATGTCGCCGACAATGGCCACCTGGTGGCGCATCCTGGTGGTGCCAGCGGCCCCGGCATTGATATGCAGGCCGTTGCCGACAGCCTGCACCAGCAAGGCCTTGGCCTGCCGACATTGGTGCGGTTCTCCGGCATCCTGCGTCACCGGGTGAATGTATTGTGCGATGCATTTGTTGCCGCCACGAACGAACACAAGTTTACTGGCGGATACACTGCGGTGTATCCGATCAAGGTGAACCAGCAGCGCAGCGTCGTCGAGGAGATTGTCGGTGCCCGGCCGGGCAGTGTCGGTCTCGAGGCCGGCAGCAAGCCGGAATTGCTGGCGGTGCTGGCGCACTCTGATCCTGATGGCGGCCTGGTGGTATGCAACGGTCACAAGGATCGCGAATTCATTCGCCTGGCGCTGATTGGCCAGGCGCTTGGCCACAAGGTACATATTGTTATTGAGCGCCTGTCCGAGCTGGAACTGGTCATTGAGCAGGCGAACACGCTGACTATCCGGCCGTTGCTGGGCCTGCGCCTGCGCCTGGCGTCCATCGGTGAAGGTCATTGGCAAAACACCGGTGGTGAGAAATCCAAGTTCGGCCTGTCAGCCGACCAGGTGCAGACCGCCTTGCATCGACTGCAGCAAATTGGCTGGCTCGATTGCTTGTCCATGCTGCATTGCCACATGGGTTCACAGATCGCCAATATTCGCCACGTGCAGTCCGGCGTTGCCGAAGCAGCACGTTATTACGCCGAGATCAGGCAGTTCGGTGCCGATGTCAAATACGTCAATGTTGGTGGCGGCCTCGGTATTGATTATGACGGCACCTCATCACGCAGTTATTTCTCCGCCAACTATTCCGTAGAGCAGTATGCCTCCGCCGTGGTCAAGGCCTTTGCCGAAACCAGTCGGCAACATGGCATGCCGGATCCGCATGTGGTCACCGAATCCGGTCGCGCCATGACAGCGCACCACGCCGTGTTGATCAGCAACGTGCTCGACGTGGAACATATGAATCGCCCGCGTGGCCTGGTTGAGCCGGATGACAGCGCCGCGCCGGTATTGCGCGAGTTGTGGCAGGCGCACAGCACGGTCAATATGCGCACCGCCATCGAGCACTATCACAATGCCGCCCAGGCCATGGACGAAGTGCGCAGCCTGTTTACCGAGGGCAAGCTGGGACTGAAGGATCGGGCGCTGGCGGAGAACCTGTACCGTTCCGTGTGCATGCAAACCCGTGATGCGCTGAATAGCGACAAGCGCGAACATCGGCAGATACTCGATGAGCTGAACGAACAGCTGGCCGACAAGTATTTCTGCAACCTGTCCGTGTTCCAGTCATTGCCCGATGTCTGGGCTATTAACCAGATATTTCCCATCGTGCCGCTGGCCAGGCTCGACGAAGCGCCAGAGCGTCGCGGCGTCATCGTCGATGTCACCTGTGACTCCGATGGTCGTATCGATACCTATGTTGATGCCAATGGTGTTGAGTCAACGTTGCCGTTGCATGAAGTGCAGCCGGACGAACGCTACCTGCTGGGTATATTCCTGGTCGGCGCCTACCAGGAAATCCTTGGCGACATGCACAACCTGTTCGGCGATACCCACTCGGCCCATATCGAGCTCAATGATGATGGCAGCTACCGCATCGATCACACCCTGCACGGTGATACCGTGGATTACGTATTGCGATTTGTACACTTTGAGCCGGAACAGCTCAAGGCCAGTTACGTGAAGCAGGTTGAAGGCTCAACGTTGAACAATGATCAGCGCAAGCAGTATCTTGATGAGCTGGTTGAAGGGTTATCCGGGTATACGTACCTGGAGGAGTGACGCGCAGGCTTCGCCTGGATTGTCATTCCGGCCTTGGCCGTTATTCCGATCTCGCTTGTCATTTCGACTAACGGGAGAAATCTTTTTTGATGTGCGTCGGCTGCGCCGACGAGCTTGGCAAGCTATTATGTGCTACCCGCGCGGGGCCCCGTTTCTTTTGCTCGTCCAAAAGAAATGGACGAAAGAAAACGACGTGAACGAGCTATAAACATCGGTCTCACGTCTTTCCAGGGCATAGGCACCTCCTGTCTCACTATGTCCATGGCGCATAGGCGTTACCTGTGTACCTGCACTATTGTGTTACCGATGTTTATAGCTCATACACTCAAGAGCTTTTTGTAGTTTTCTTTGTTGTTCCAGGAAGGGTTCTAGTTGTGATTTGATCCCATTCTGAGTTTCAATAATTGGGCGCAAGGCTTTTTCTATCGCCCTCTGTGCTTCCAGAATTGGATCTAACCGCCCATGTAATTGCTTGGATTTTTGCTTCCATTGCTTTAGGTGATTTTCGAAAGCATCCATCTCGTTTCTATTCATTGCCTCGAAACCTTGTTTAACCATGAATTATATTTGATGGCAGAAAAAGGGTATTTTGCTCGTCCTTTTTGGGTATACATCCTTGATTTGAATTAAATCATTGGGCTACGTTCTATTTGCCTAAATGTCTTACTAAATATTTCTGCATAGACCCGAATATGGCCGCACCACTACTAACATAGTATGTTTGCTTTGAGTCGCTAGCCGGCGTGTCAATATTCTGCCGAATCCGGACACGTCGAACTAATTAATAGTTACACGCTACGATTGCAGTCAGATAATTTGGAGTAATTTGTCATGGGTTTTGGTAGTTTGCACCTAAAAACTTCCTCTGCTGTTTTGATTTAAGGCGCGCTGAATTGTTCAAGTCTTGCATCCGCTTTGAAGAGGTCGAGGGTCGCGAGAAATAGCGAGGCAATAGCCTGCTTTTACAACTGTTTTCCAGCTTTCGCAATGTCGCTGTCAATCAATTGGAGCCTTGTTATAAGCCGTATCTTAAGTGACTGAAAATGTTTCAATTCTGACGATGATTTACAATCATTATATGTATTGTCATTTTGTTTGAAGCTATATTCCAAGTAGTTGAGTGGGAGTACAAATAATGAGCCTTTTCAGATTCAGGAAAGTATTTGGCACCATCCTAAGCTTTATCATCATTATTGGTGTAGTCGGATGCCAAGAAAATACAGCGCCACCAGCACCGAAATTCAGTGCCGGGAGTGAAGGCGAGAAGCAGGTTTACAGGTTTGGTATTCACCCTTTGCATAATCCCGCACGGCTGCACGAAATATTCTCGCCGCTTATGAGTTATCTGAACCAGAATATTGATGATGTCGAGTTCAGGGTCGAGGCATCGAGAAACTACGCGGCTTACGACAAGAAGCTCTTCGCCGGGGAGTTTCATTTTTCCCTGCCTAATCCCTACCAGACCGTCAGGTCACTGGAACATGGCTATAAAGTATTCGGAAAAATGGGTGATGATGACAACTTCAGGGGCATCATCCTTGTTCGCAAGGACAGCAATATAAAATCGATTTCGGACCTGAAAGGCAAGCCGGTCAGTTATCCTGCGCCGACCGCGCTGGCGGCCACCATGATGCCGCAATACTACATCCACACCCATGGGCTGGATGTAATGAAGGATGTGGATAATCGCTATGTAGGTTCCCAGGAATCGTCGATTATGAACGTTTTTCTTGGCGATACAGTAGCAGGAGCTACCTGGCCGCCGCCGTGGCGGGCCCTTTCAAAAGAGCGGCCCGAGCTGGCAAGGGAGCTGGAAATCAAGTGGCAGACAAAACCGTTACCCAACAACGGGCTGGTTGTTCGCCAGGACATGCCGGGATACCTGGTACAAAAAGTATCGAGGCTGATGTTTGAGCTACACAAGCATGAGGGCGGACGGGCTATCCTCGAGCGTATGGAATTAACCAGATTTGAGCCGGCAACTGATGCCACCTATCAGCCAGTAAGGGAGTTTTTGGCAGTATTCAAAAAGGCCGTGCGTGATCCGGCAAGTGAAAAATAAAGGCAACAGCACTTGGTCCGGGGCGTTCATGCGATTGAAAGGTTTTGGACAAAATCCATAAGACGTCAGTTGATTTTGGGAATCGCCGCTGTACACGCGGTCCTGATGTCCATATTTGTTGTGGACATGCTGGAGCGGCAAAAGAAATTTCTTCATGACCAGGCCATAGAACAAACGACCAGTCTGTCTGAGACCCTGGCAGCCAACAGTACTTCATGGGTGCTGGCAAACGATATTATCGGTATTGAAGAGGTTGTCAGCTCACAGTCAAAATATCCCGGGCTTGAATACGCCATGGTTCTGAACATGGAAGGCAAGGTGTTGGGCCATACGGACAGGCAGTATATAGGAATGTATATAGAGGATGATTCAGGCTCCGGGTTTCAAACAATACCCTCCGAAGTGAATATTCTTGTCAATACGCCAACCCTGATTGACGTTGCGGCACCGGTCTATGCCAATGGCAAACAGATAGGCTGGACCCGGGTCGGCCTTGGCCAGCAAAATACTCTTGCGGGCCTGAGGACGATAACAAGAAATGGCCTGATATATACCGTGATTGCCATACTTGTTGGAGTGATTTTTGCGTTAGTCATGGCAAAAGGTCTCACGCAGGCCCTGCACAAGCTGGTGGAATTAACCGGCCGGGTAAGCCGGGGCGAAAGTGGCAGTCGCGCGGAATTGCAAAGGCATGATGAGATTGGCCGATTGGCTACAAACTTTGACAGCATGCTGGATTCGATTGCTGCTTCACAAGCAGAGCTTGCAGAAAGCCAGTTGCGCTTTGATCTTGCAATGAGAGGGTCCAGCGACGGCTTGTGGGATCGAAATCTACTCACTAACGAAGTTTACCTGTCGCCACGGTGGAAGGAGATGATTGGCTATCGTGATGATGAACTGGAAAACGAACTCGGGGCGTGGGATCGCCTGGTTCATCCGGATGACCTGGACAAGACCAAAAATGCCATTAACAACTATATCTCCGGTGAGAGTGACAGCTATCGCGTTGAGTTTCGCATGAAACACAAAGATGGTCATTGGGTCCATGTTCTGGATCGTGGCTACCTGGTGCGCGATGAAAACGGGCGGGCAGTGCGAATGGCGGGAACGCATGTTGATCTGACGGAGCGCATACAAAACGAGGACAAGATTCGTCGTCTGAACAGTGAGCTGGAAGACCGCGTTCATCAAAGAACCATTGAGCTCCTGGATGCCAAGAATGAAGCGGAGCGCGCGAACTCGGCGAAGTCGGAATTCCTGTCGAGAATGAGTCATGAATTGAGAACACCGATGAATGCCATACTCGGATTTGCACAGTTACTGGAAGTCAGTGGGGACAGCCCCTTGACCGGTGAGCAGAAAGAATCCGTCACCGAGATACTGAACGCCGGGCATCATTTGCTTGAATTGATCAACGAAGTGCTTGACTTGTCGAGGATCGAAGCCGGAAAGATGGTTGTCAATATGGAGCCGGTTTGTGTTCAGGAAATATTGAGGGAATGCATGTCATTGATTGTAACGTTGGCGGCTGACAGGGGAGTTACAGTCGAGCTAAAAGAAGCAGAAAGGGAGAATTATGTGTTGGCGGACCGAACCAGGATCAAGCAGGTGTTGTTGAACCTCTTGTCCAACGCGGTCAAGTACAACAGCCAGGATGGCAAGGTCGTTATCCGGATATCCGATTCCGGAGACATGTGGCGTATTAGCATCATCGACACTGGTCCGGGCCTGAATGAAGAGCAGAAAAACCGGTTATTTGTCCCGTTTGACCGGCTGGGTGCGGACAAGACGAAAATTGAGGGAACGGGTATCGGCCTGGCACTGAGCAAAAAACTGGTTGCTTGCATGGACGGAATCATTGATGTGGAAAGCAGCGAAGGTTCGGGAAGTACGTTCTGGGTAGAGCTGGGCAAGTCCTCGGTACTTGAAATGAACCAGGCCATTTCCGGAGACGGCGTTGCCGGGATTGAAGGCCCGGGAGATAACAGCCATCGAATACTATATATTGAAGATAATTATGCCAATACCAGGCTCATACAGAAAATTATTGAAAAGAGTCTGGCAGGAGTCGAATTGATAACCGCGGACAATCCGAAGCTTGGTATCGAATTGGCACACAAGCATTGCCCGGACTTGATATTGCTGGATATTAATCTGCCGGAAATGGATGGCTATGAGGTGATGCGCTATTTGCAGGCGAGCCGGGCGACGCGAGAAATCCCGGTGGTGGCGATCAGCGCCAATGCCATGCCGGGAGATATCAGTCGCAGCAAGGTTGCCGGTTTTGTGGACTACCTGACCAAGCCGGTAAATGTGCCCTCGTTTCTAAAGCTCGTAGACCAGGTATTGGAAAATTCCGGCAGGCAGTGAAACAGGTTATACCGCGAAGGATGTTCTTTTAGCCCGGTGCGGCAACGCGAGTCTTCAATCCTTGACCTTCAACCGCAGTGCCGGGATGCCGAGAGTCTTCAGATTGCGGTGGGTTTCGTCGAGTTTTTGCGGGTCGGAGTAGGGGCCAAGGCGTACACGGTGGAACGTGCCCTTGTCTTTGACATCAATCTTCTGGATGTGGGCGACCAGGCCGTTGAAGGCGAGCTTGGCCTTGAGGGTGTCGGCGTCGGCGTAATCGGCGAACGAGCCGACCTGCAGAACGTAGCTGACATTCCTTTCGGTCTTGATCTGTTTTGTCGTGACCGATTCCGGAATCACGGTTTCGGACTCGGTGAGTATGGTATAGAAATCGTATTTAGGCTTTTCCGCCGGTTTGGGTGCCGGGGCCGGTGCGGGCCTGGGTTGCGGCTTGGGTTGTTGCGCGCGCTTGACCAGGGTACGCAGGCCGCTGTCCGGCTGGCCGGTACGTTCAATCATGAACTGGACCAGCAGCACGATGCACACGCCGGCCAGCAATCCGCCGCCGACCAGTGCCCAGGTAGGAAACCCTTTCTTGCCGCCCCGACGCGTTGCGGATGGGCGACGTCGTACGGTTTTTTTCTTGCTGCGTTTACTGGTGGCCATGACCTACATGGATTCCGGCGCGGTTACGCCCAGAATCGACAATCCGTTGACAATCACCTGTCGTGTTGCCGCAATCAGCACGAGACGTGCATCCCGCAGGGCGTCGTTACCTTCGAGGAACTTGTGCGCATTATAATAGGTGTGGAAGTGCTGCGACAGTTCGCGCAGGTAGTGGGCAATATGATGCGGATCATGGTTGCGTGCCGCCACTTCGACAACTTCCGGGAAGTGTGACAGTGCGTTCATGAGATCGACTTCATGCTGTTCCTGCAGCAACTCGAGTTGGTTACGGCCATGGGCCGGGTCATGCTTGAGCTGTTTCTCGGTGAGCTGACGGAATACACTGCAAATTCGCGCATGGGCGTACTGGATGTAATACACCGGGTTGTCATTGCTCTGTGACTTGGCCAGGTCCAGGTCGAAGTCCATGTGCTGGTCAGACTTGCGCAGCGCGTAGAAAAAGCGCGCCGCATCGTTGCCGACTTCGGAGCGTAATTCGCGTAAGGTGACAAACTCGCCGGAGCGCGTGGACATTTGCACTTTTTCGCCGCCACGATAGAGCACGGCAAATTGCACCAGCAGCACGTCCAGCTTGTTGGCATCTTCGCCCAGTGCTTCCAGCACTGCCTTGACCCGGGCGATGTAGCCATGGTGGTCGGCGCCCCAGATGTTGATCAGCTGATCGAACCCACGTTCCAGCTTGTTGACGTGGTAGGCAATATCGGACGCGAAGTAGGTGGCCTGGCCGTTGTCACGCACGACAACGCGATCCTTTTCATCGCCGAAATCAGACGAGGCAAACCACAGCGCGCCATCCTTTTCATAGGTCTTGCCGGTTGCCTTCAGGCGATCGATGCCATGTTGCAGGGCGCCGTCGCCAACCAGTGATGCCTCGGAAAACCATTCGTTGTAGACAACGCCAAACTCGTCGAGGTCGCGACGAATGTTGTCCAGGATCTCGTCCAGGGCCTGCTTGTGAAACAGTGCGTAGCCTTCCTTGCCCAGCAGGGACCTGGCCTTGTCGATCAGGCCGTCAATGTGATCTTCCTTGTCGCCGCCGGCCGGCTCATCGGCCGGGACATTGTCGAATACATCGGCAGTGTTGAATTGATACTTGTCGCCGTGCGCGCGGTGCATGCTGGCACCGATATCCCAGATATAGTCGCCCTTGTAGCCGTTGGCCGGGAACGGAAATTCTTCACCACACAATTCCAGGTAACGTAACCAGACACTGGTGGCGAGTATGTCCATCTGCCTGCCGGCATCGTTGACGTAATATTCGCGGTGCACATCGTAACCGGCGGCTTCGAGAAGATTAGCCAGCGTTGCACCGTACGCGGCACCGCGACCATGACCCACGTGCAGCGGCCCGGTGGGATTGGCGGAAACAAATTCCACCATCACCTTTTTGCCGGCACCGACGGCGCTACGGCCCCATTGATCAGTCTTGTCCAGGATTTCGCAGACCATGTCATGGTAGGCATGCGGGCTGAGAAAGAAATTGATGAACCCGGGGCCGGCAATTTCCACCTTGGCAATCGCGGCATCGACCGGAAGGGCATCGACAATTTTCTGCGCCAGGTCGCGCGGCTTCATTTGCATCGATTTGGCCAATGCCAGGGCAATATTGCAGGCAAAGTCACCGTGAGATTTATCGCGGGTGCGATCAATAGCAATGTTAAGTTCAAAATCGTTCGAAGTGGATATATTTGCGTGGACACAACTGTGAATAGCGCAACCAATCAGCTGTCTAAGCTTGTCTTTCAAATTGTTTCCTCACCTATATAACGGAAGACTCGGGGGTATTGATTCTACTCAATAAACAGAGGGTAAGAGAAGAAGTATTGCCACGATGCGTGTGGACCAAAACATTGGAAGAAAAAATCGGGGGGGTACGTTACTCATGCAGGCATTTCGTCTGCCTGATCAATTAGAGCCCCCGGATTTCTTGGGATAGCCAGATGGCCGCATCGTGACTAAGTTAAACAATTTTTAATATGTAATATTCATCTATGGTCCGGTGGGTTCTGTGATCGTCACCTCAAGTTCCGCGGTTGCAAAAACCGACCCGCTATAAACCTGCAGCCACCCTTTGTAAGCGCACCTTGTCGACATACCGAGATAAAATGTTTTCGATCCATTGGGTTCAGTAGTTGTGACATATTCATGTGGGTCACCCACTGTATTTACCAGCTCATCAGCTGTAATCAGACCATCACCGTTGAAATCATCAAATAAAAACAAAAAATCACCCCAAGAATTATTTCCGCCCCATGTTAATGAGACATAAATATCAATGTTACCCAAGGGCTGTCCTAGCCCGTCTTTTACCGTGATCAATACTGGGTGAATATGGCTTATTGTGCCAGAGACACACACATTGGGATCACCCACAACATCCCATTTGATGGAAGATGGGTTTATTAATATTGATCCATCAGGCGGGGCTTCACTGTTATTTCCACAGGCTGACAGGAAACCCAAGCTAAAAAGGATCAATATCCATCTACTGAGTTTGCGCTGAGTGTTCATATTAATCCTTTTAATTCAAATAGATAGGCTATCTAATTAATATTCTCAGTATATAAAAACGCTAAGTTATTGAGATTATATAGGTAATTGCCTAGTGAGTGTCAACTCTGCACGCCGGGATTTACTCTCCAGTATAGCGAGTGCTGACGGGTTCGCCGGGCTCAATTGGCAAATTGACTGAGTCGCAATTTTGCCTCGTCCAGGCCGATTCGGGTTTGGCCGCCGCCCGTAACCGGGTCGCGTGGCGCCTGGCGTATCTGGATAGAAGAGAAGACCAGGATGCTGTAATCCTGACCGTTGACAGTCAGGCTGAATACCGGCACCGAAGCGAAATTGTGTTGGCCCAGCCGGACTGATGTGAGTGCTTGTTCGTAGAGTAGGGCGTGGTCATCGAGTAACAGTGCTACAGATTCGACATTGTCTGATTGAAGATGCAATTTCAGGGTTTCCGTGCTGGACACCGGGTGGTCGAGAAAATCGGCGACCAGTTTCGCCTGGAATTGGGAGAAAAACTCGAGCGCTTCGACCGCGTTGCGTAGCTTGGTTTCGCTGAAATCGACCAGTTGGTCGTGGGGCGTGAATAGTTGCAAGTGTTGGTCTCGCGCCTGTTGCACTTCACGGTTGGATGGCAGTGGCGCGTCTTTGCCCAGACCGAGCCGATCCCGCGCCTTGAGCTTGGCGGTATGAAAGTCATCGACTGTTTCATTGGCCATGATGCGCCCGGCTTCCGAGGCAATGGCTGCAGTCAGTTTCAGGCGTTGAGCAGGTTTGTGGCCCACGGCGTAATCTTGGTAACTAGAACAGTTTGTCCAGATCTGAAGGTTTGACTTTTTTCGGCGCGGAATCAACCGGTTTTTCCACTCCGCCGTCCTGTCCGGACTCGGCAGAGCCCGGGTTAACCGGAATATCGCCTGTAGATGTGTCATCCAGCAGCTTGCCCGCATCTTCGGCGCCGAGGATGAAATACTCTTCCATGGCGTTTTCGTTACCTTCAGCGGAAAGATCGCCTGTTTCCTTGTCGATCCAGCGCATTTCAATGCCTTCGGGTACGAGCAATTCAGATTGTGTGCGATCTGCCAGGGCGACGCGCATGTAGTCTATCCAGATCGGCAGTGCCGCGCTGGCGCCGGCCTCTCCCCGGCCAAGTGTCTCGGGCTGGTCAAAGCCGATCCATGCGGTGGTGGTAACGTCGGCCCCGAAACCTGAGAACCACGCGTCCTTGAATTCGTTGGTGGTGCCGGTTTTGCCGGCCAGGTCATTGCGCTCCAGCACCAGGGCGCGTCTTCCCGTGCCCTTGTTCACCACGTCACGCAGAATGCTGGTCATGATAAAGTTATTTTGTGGCGAAATGACCCGAGGCGCCAACAAAGTTTGTGTTGGCATGTTTTGATCCAACGGTACCGTATGGGTCGTGTTGTCTTCTTTCGTGGCGACGCGCATGACCTGGTTATCAGGTGTCGAGGGTACAGCTGCTTTGTTGCCGGGCGTTTCAGCCGTTTGTTGTGCCAGCTTTTCGAATTCTGTCAACCGGGTTTCCGGGCAACTGTGACAGACGATGGCAGGATTGGCTTGCTCAATGACATTGTGCTCGCCGTCTTCAATGCGGGAAATAAAATACGGCGCTACCTTGAATCCACCGTTATTAAAAACGGAGAACGCCGTAACCATATCGATAGGCGTAGCTGAAGCAGAACCAAGCGCCAGCGCCAGGTTACGTGGCAACCAGTCTTCGCGCAGTCCAAACCGTGTCAGGTAATCCACGGCGTAGTCCGGACCAATGGCGCGCAGGATGCGCACGGATACCAGGTTCATGGACTTGATCAGCGCTTCCCTGAACCGGGTATGACCGAAAAATTCACCGCTGTAGTTTTCCGGGCGCCAGACATCTTCCAGGTTCTTGTCTTCAATGGTAATTGGTGCTCCGCTGACCGTGGTGGCCGCAGTAAAGCCTTTTTCCAGGGCGGCTGAGTAAATGAACGGTTTGATATTGGAGCCTGGCTGCCGTTGTGCCTGGGTGACGCGGTTGAACTTGCTCTCGTGGAAATCGAACCCGCCGGTCAAGGCCAGGATGGCGCCGTCGGTCGAACGAAGTGATATCAGCGCTGCCGCTGCTTGCGGTGCCTGTGCCAGGTACCAGGTGCCGTCGCCCATATCCTGGATATAGACAACGTCGCCAGGCAATACTACATCGCGTGCCTGCTTGGGGCTGGCGCCGCGCGCATCGGCATTGAGATATGTTGCGGCCCAATTCATGCCTGCCCATGGGATGGTCGCATTGAAACCGTCTTTGGCGTAAACCAATGCCGTTTTTTCATCAATGGACCTGACTACCGCCGGCACAAGGTTGCCAAGACTGCCGTGCTCTTCTAGCAGTTTGTCCAGGTCGGCGATATCGGTTTGCTCGTCGATCTTTTCGCTTTTTACCCGCGCCCGTTTGACCAGTGGACCGCGCCAGCCGTGACGACGGTCATATTCCATGAGTCGGTTGCGCACGGCGTCATTGGCAGCCTTTTGATAGTCCGAATGAATGGTGGTGTAAACATGGAAACCGCCGGCATAGGTTTTGTCGCTGTATTTGTCGAGCATGTAGCGACGAACCATTTCGGAAATGTAGGGTGCTTCCACGTCATAGCGCAGGGAATGGCGCCTGGCTGAAACCGGCGCGATGATGGCATCCCGGTAGATGGCTTCGTCTATATAGCCCAGCTGTTTCATGCGGCCGAGAACGTAATTGCGCCGGGCAAAAGCCTTTTCCTTGTTGCCAAGCGGATTGTTGGCCGACGGCGCCTTGGGCAGGCCGGCGAGCATGGCCAGTTCCGGTAGCGTCAGTTGGTCAAGATTGCGACCATAATAAATGCGTGCCGCGGCGCCAAAACCGTAAGCCCGGTGGCCGAGAAAAATCTTGTTCAGGTACAGCTCGAGAATTTCATCCTTGCTCAGTTCCCGCTCCAGCTTGAAAGACAGCAGGACTTCTTTCAGTTTGCGAATATAGGTGCGTTCCGGGCTGAGAAAAAAGTTTCGCGCCACCTGCATTGTGATGGTGCTGGCCCCCTGGCGGCGACCGCCCAGGGCAAAATTTGTCCAGGCAGCTCGGGCAATGCCGAGAAAATCGACTCCATAGTGGCTGTAGAAGTCCGCATCTTCGGCGGACAAGACCGCATCAATCAGTGCTTTGGGTGTGCTGCTGATTTCAATGGGAATTCGGCGCTCTTCACCAAACTCGCCGATCAACACCTTGTCCGCGGTGTAAACCCGCATCGGCACCTTGAGTTTGCCTTCTTTGATCGCATCCAATGACGGCAGTGTCGGTGTCAGAATCAGCGACGCGACGACCAGCGCGACAGCCCCCAGAAAGCCCAGGCTGGCCAGTCCGAGCAATACGAGTTGCCAGCGTTTGCCGGGCAAATATCGACGAAACTTGGAAATCAGGCCTGGATTTGTCGAGTGGTCAATCATCATTCGGGCAACTAACGGGCGCTTGAAAAAATCGGGGTGACCCCGGGGCGCGCCAGTATATAGCTAAATCCTTGTATTGGTAAGATTATTTGTCAATTCTGTTTGTATTGGTCTATATTTGGATGTAATATTTAATCCAAAGTTGCACGAACAACGTATAACTCATTGAAATTAAAGGTTTCGTAAGTGGCATCACTGGAGTCATTATTCGCTAAAAAGCGTCAGCCGATGGTCGGAATCGATATCAGTTCGTCCGCCGTCAAGGTGCTGGAATTCTCCAAGTCCGGAAAACAGTTCCGGGTCGAACGCTTTGGCGTCGAGCCGGTGCCACAGAATGCCGTAGTAGAACACGCTATCGCCGAAGTGGAGCAGGTTTCGGAAGCCGTCAGTCGGGCGGTCAAGCGCGCCGGTACAAAACTGAAACATTGCGCCGTAGCCGTAGCCGGTACCCACGTCATTACCAAGTCCATCAGGATGCCGGCGTCGCTGAAGGACCAGGAGCTGCAGACCCAGATTGAAATGGAAGCGGATCACTATATTCCGTATCCACTGGATGAGGTAAATCTCGACTACCAGATTATTGGCCCGGCCGAGGAGAACCCGGACGAGAACAATATTCTCCTGGCTGCCTGCCGCAAGGAAATCGTCGATGACTACATCGCGGTAATCGAAACCGCCGGGCTGACGCCGCAGGTTATCGATATCGAAACCTATGCCATGGAAAACGCCTACCAGTTGATTGCCGAGCATATGCCCGGTGGCGGTACTGACAAGACAGTCGCCATTCTGGATATTGGCGCCATGTCTACCAATATTAATGTTATCCATAATAATCATTCAGTCTATACGCGTGACCATTCTTTTGGCGGACGCCAGTTAACCGAGGAAATTCAGCGTCGTTATGGCCTGTCTTACGAAGAAGCCGGGCTGGCGAAAAAGCAGGGCGGCCTGCCTGACAATTACCAGACTGACGTATTACGTCCGTTCATGGAAGCCACTTGCCAGGAAAGCATGCGTGCGCTGCAGTTTTTTTATTCATCGAGCCCGTTCAATTCCGTGGACCAGATTATGCTGGCCGGCGGTTGTGCCCAGATTCCGGGTATTGATGAGTTGATGGCGGCGCGCATCGGTTGTCCGGCCATGATTGCCAACCCGTTTACCAACATGGCAGTGGGAGGCAAGGTCAAGGCTGAAAGTCTGAGTAATGATGCACCGTCACTGATGATTGCGTGCGGACTGGCGATGAGGAGCTTTGACGAATAGTTATGGCGACGAGGACCACTCTTAACCTGTTACCATGGCGTGAAATACGTCGCAAGGAGATGGATCGCCAGCTCCTGAGCGTGCTGGCGTTTGTATCAATATTGATGGCCGCATTGGTATTTTATGCACACCTGCATGTAAGCGGCCTGATTGAAAACCAGCAGATGCGTAACAAGTACCTTACAGATGAGATTACCAAGGTCGACAAGCAAATTGCCGAGATCAAGGAGCTGAAACAACAGCGTCAGGCACTCATTTCGCGTATGAATATTATTTACCAGTTGCAGGGCGCGCGTACGCAAATTGTTCGTGTATTCGATGAATTTGTCCGGAAGTTGCCTGAAGGTGTGTATTTCAGTTCCGTCGTCCAAAAAGACAAGAATTTCACGCTGAAGGGAGTGGCCCAATCCAATGCCCGCGTGTCGGCATTGATGCGTAACCTGGATGAATCCAACTGGTTCACCCAGCCGATTCTCAAGATAATCAACGTCAAAAAGCAGAATGCCGACAGGATCAGTGAATTCGATTTGACCGTGGTTCAGACTGACAAGTCAGCCAAAGAGCTCGGTGCAGAAGAAGACGCAAAACCCCAAACACCACAAAAGGGTAAGCGATAATGAATCTGCAAGATCTGCAAAATATTGATCCCAACGATCCGTCCAGCTGGCCGTTGCCGGTGAAGATGGTAGGTATTGCAGCTATCGGCATCCTGATTTTGTTTCTGGGCTGGTACTTCCTGATCCAGGGTGAAATCGAGCAACTGGAGCAGATTGAGCGCCAGGAACAGGACCTAAAGACCCAGTATTTGAACAAAAAGGCCCTGGCTATTAACTTGCCGGCTTACAAGCAACAAATGCAGGAAATGGAACTGACCTTCGGCTCTCTGTTGCGGCAGCTGCCTGATTCCGCAGAAGTGCCGGATTTGCTGGTGGATATCACCCAGGCCGGTCTTGGTCGTGGCCTGGAGTTTGTATTATTCAAGCCCGAGGGCGAGCGGCCGGTCGAGTTTTATGCGGAACTGCCAATCAGTATCAAGGTTCGTGGCACCTACCATGAACTGGCGTCATTTGTCAGTGATGTAGCGGCCCTGCCCCGTATTGTGACGTTTGGCAATATCGCCATCAGGGCCGACAAAGACGAAAAGTTGATAATGGAAGCCAAGGCCAAAACTTATCGCTATATGGATCAGGGTGAAATTGCCGCACAGAAAGCGAAAGATACCAAGGGCAAAGGCAGACGAGGGGCGCGCAAATGACAGCAATAATGCGCCGCATAGGATTTATTTTGTTTGTTACCATGCTGGCAGGCTGCAGCAGCGATGGTATGGATGACTTGCGTGTGTTTGTTCGTGATGCACACAAGGATCGCAAACCACGCGTAGAACCAATACCTGAAGTGAAAACCCACGAAGTTTTTGCCTATGCCGCCCAGGACAAGGTGGATCCTTTTGCAGCGTTTAATCTGCGGCCGCGCGGAAATATGAAACCCAAGGAAGGTGGTCCCGATCGAAATCGCCGTCGCGAGCCCCTGGAAGAGTACCCGCTGGATGCGTTAAAAATGGTCGGTACCATGCAGCGTCGAAGTCAATCGTGGGTCATCGTCCAGGCGCCTGACGGTACCGTACACAAGGCGCAGGTGGGAAATTATCTGGGTGAAAATTTCGGAAAAATCGTTCGCATTAGCGAAGGCAAGGTGGACCTGATCGAAACAGTGCAGGATCCGCTGGGTGACTGGATCAAGCGTAAAGCCAATCTGAGTATAGAGGAATAATCAAAGGGGTAACGCCATGGCGATACAGACAGCAGACAATATGCTTGGGTTTTTCGGCTTCAGGATTGTGCGCCTGATTGCTTTGCTACTGGCAATGGGTATTTCACTATCTGCCCGGGCAGAGACGCTGACCATCGAGGATATGAGCTTTACAACATTGCCCGGATCACGCGTTCAGCTGCGGATGAAAATGTCTGGCAAGCCGGTCGTGCCGCGCGCGTTTAAAATTACCAACCCGGCGCGCCTTGCCCTGGATTTTCCGGGCACCGGTGTTGCGCCAGGGAAAAGCAGCCTCAAGGTGGGCGTCGGCGCCCTGGTGAGTGTCAAGGCTATTGAGGCTGATAACCGTACACGTGTCGTACTGAATCTGGTCAACCCGGTCGGTTATGAGCAGGATATTGTCGATAACACGCTGGTTATTACGCTGGATAGCCCGACCAGCAAGATTGCTTCGGCTACGGACAATACGTCTCGTCATTTCACCAGTGCTGCACCGGGCCGTTACCAGGTTCAGAATATTGATTTTCGCCGCGGCGAACTGGGCGATGCCAAGTTGATTGTCACCCTGTCCGATCCTACTGCCGGAGTTGATATCAAGGAACAGTCCGGTGATATCGTTCTGGACTTTCTGAACACTTCCTTGCCCCCCGGACTGGAGCGTCGACTGGACGTAGTAGATTTCGCTACACCGGTCCAGACGGTTGATGTGTTTTCCCGAGGCACGAATACGCGCATGGTAGTCATGCCTACCGGCAAGTTTGAGCATCTCGCCTACCAGACCGGTAACGTGTTCACGCTGAACGTGAAGCCAATACTTGAAAAGGCAGACAAGAAAAAAGATGAATTTGGCTACAGTGGCGAGAAGCTGTCTCTTAATTTCCAGAATATCCAGGCACGCGCCGCGCTGCAGGTGCTCGCTGATTTCACCGGACTGAATTTTGTCGTTGCTGACAGCGTTCAGGGTGAATTGACCTTACGCCTGAAAGATGTGCCTTGGGACCAGGCGCTGGACCTGATCCTGGATGCGAAGGGCCTGGGTATGCGCAAGACCGGAAATGTTATTTCCATTGCCCCAGCGGAAGAAATCGCCTCCAAGGACAAGGCCAAGTATGAGGCCGCCAAGGCCGCTGTGGAACTGGAGCCACTGCAATCCGAGCTCATCCAGGTCAACTATGCCAAGGCGGAGGACATCGCCAAACTGCTGAAATCAGTAAAAGCGATCGCGACGGGCGGCAGCGGCGGACACCCGGCTTTTGGGGGTGGTAGTGTTACGATCACCAAGGAGAGCACGGACAGTAATTCATTGCTGTCGCCGCGCGGACAGGTTACTACGGACAAGCGCACCAATTCGGTACTGGTTCAGGATACGCCGGCCAAGATCCGGGAGATTCGTAAACTAATTGCCAAGCTGGACCAGCCGGTGCGACAAGTGCTCATTGAGAGTCGACTGGTAGAAGCGACTGATACTTTCAGTAAGACGCTGGGCGCCAGGTTCGGCGTCAAGAGTAACAATACTGGTGGCGGTACGACCGTGAACCAGCAATCGATGCTTGGGCTTGACGACGGGTTGAACGTTAATCTCCCGTCCGCCGGTATTGGGCCGGCCGCAGCCGGTTCCATTGCGTTGACTCTGGCCAAGCTCGGAACCGGCAGCCTGTTGTCACTGGAACTGTCGGCGCTGGAGCAGGAAGGCCAGGGCAAGATTATTTCCAGTCCACGCATTGTCACCGCCAATGGGCAAAAGGCGAAAATTGAACAAGGCCAGGAACTCGTCTTTACCACAAGTGTCCTGGGTGTTGGCACGACAGTGACCAAAAAAGCCGTGCTGAAGCTGGAAGTAACACCACGCATTACCCCGGACGACCGTGTCATCATGGATGTCAACGTCAGCAAGGACAATTTTGCTGACGCCGAGCAGGGTTTGCTGAATATCAAGGATATCGAAACACAGGTCTTGTTAGATAATGGCGAGACCGTGGTCATTGGCGGAATCTACGAGCTGGACAAGAATGCGACCGATACCAAGGTCCCGTTTTTCGGCGATTTGCCACTGCTGGGTTGGTTGTTCAAGAGCAAAGATCTTATTGACAGAAAGACGGAGCTCTTAATATTTTTGACTCCGAAAATCCTGTCCGATATGGCCGGCGCCCAATAATCGCTGCGCTTGATTTCATCGGCGGTTACTGGCATATCTGCCCGGCATGAATATGCCGGGCAATATATTTCTGATTGGACCAATGGGGGCGGGCAAGTCCACCATTGGCCGCCACTTGGCCGGGATGACCCGGAAAACCTTTCTTGATGCTGACAAGGAACTGGAATCCCGAACCGGTGCCTCGATTCCGTTGATTTTTGAAATCGAAGGCGAAGACGGGTTTCGCAAGCGGGAAACCGGCATAATTGACGAATTAACCCGGCTGAAAGACCTGGTGCTGGCCACGGGCGGCGGCGCCGTGCTGGCCGAAGACAATCGCCGCATGTTGCATAGTCGCGGCACTGTTGTCTACCTCGCCGCTTCCATCGATACCCTGGTAGAGCGTACGCGCCACGACAAAAACAGACCTTTATTGCAGAACACGGACAGGCGCAAGAAATTTGAGGAACTAATGGCGGTGCGCGATCCTCTATACAGGCAAGAGGCGGATTATATTATTGATACCGACAACCGATCTCCACAATCCGTGGCCAGGGAGATTGTCAAACAGCTGGAACAAGGCGCGGACTCATGACAGCGGCCAATACAAAGACACTAAGCCTGGATCTTGGTCCAAGAAGCTACCCCATCAACATTGGTGTCGGCCTGCTCAATCAGCGAGAACTGTTCAGCCCGCACGTCAAGGGAACGCGGGTCGCTATTGTCACCAATGACACAGTGGCCCCGCTTTACCTCAACCGGTTGCTGGAAACCCTGGCGCCGTGGAACCCCCTGTCCATCGTCTTGCCCGATGGTGAGCAGTATAAAAATCTCGACACGCTGAATCTTGTCTTTGATGCGCTGCTGAAAAATCGCTGTGATCGAAAGGTGACACTGGTAGCGCTGGGTGGCGGTGTTATTGGTGACATCACCGGGTTTGCCGCAGCCAGTTACATGCGTGGCGTGCCGTTTATCCAGGTACCAACAACGTTGTTGTCCCAGGTGGACTCGTCAGTAGGTGGCAAGACCGGTGTGAACCATCCGCTTGGAAAGAATATGATCGGCGCGTTTTACCAGCCTGCTTGCGTTGTTATCGACACAGAAACCCTCAAGACGTTGCCTGACAACGAGTTGTCCGCAGGGTTGGCGGAAGTTATCAAGTATGGCCTGATCCGTGACCTGAATTTCCTTGAATGGCTTGAGGTCAACATGTCCGGGCTGATGAATCGCCAGAGTGACTCGGTTATTGAGGCTGTCTACCGATCTTGTGACAACAAGGCGCGAGTAGTGGCAGCAGATGAGCGGGAATCAGGAAATCGCGCTTTACTGAACTACGGGCATACCTTTGGTCATGCCATTGAAGCCGGAATGGGGTATGGCGCATGGCTCCATGGCGAAGCCGTGGCCGCAGGCATGGTGATGGCCAATGACCTGTCCAGGAGAATGGGCTGGTTGACTGATGCCGACTGCGATCGTGCCGAGGCCTTGATTGCCGAAGCCGGTTTGCCGGTGCGCGCACCGACGGCGTTGTCAGCCGAGCGCATGCTTGAATTAATGGCGGTGGACAAAAAAGTGGAAGCCGGCCAGATCAAGCTGGTCTTGCTGAAGGGGCTGGCCAACGCAGTGCTGACGCATGAATACGATGAGCAGTACCTGCGCCAGACACTAGAGGATATGCGGGTCTGATTTATGAGTGATCGCGAGCTCCATTGCTGTGCTGCAACTGATGCCAACTGTCGTGGTCGCCAGCATGCTGAACCCGATCCATCTTATCGCAGCCAGTACCAGCGTGATCGTGACCGCATCGTTCACAGCGCCGCGTTTCGACGACTGGAATACAAGACCCAGGTGTTTGTAAACCACGAAGGTGACCTGTTTCGAACCCGCTTGACCCACTCTATCGAGGTTGCCCAGATCGCCCGATCCGTGGCCCGGGCGTTGCGCCTGAATGAAGACCTGGTCGAGGCAATTTCCCTGGCACATGATCTTGGCCACACACCTTTCGGGCATGCCGGCCAGGATGCCCTGAACGCCTGCATGAAGGATTACGGTGGCTTCGAGCACAACCTGCAGTCATTGCGGGTGGTGGATGTTTTGGAAGAACGCTATGCTGATTTTCCCGGACTGAACCTGACGTTTGAATCACGCGAGGGCATACTCAAGCATTGTTCCCTGGCCAATGCGAGGTTGCTTGGCGATATCGGTGAGCGCTTCCTCAATAAACAGCAGCCATCACTGGAAGCGCAACTGGCCAACCTGGCCGATGAAATCGCCTACAACAATCATGATGTCGATGATGGCCTGCGCTATGGCCTGATTACCATTGAACAGTTGCGCGAAGTGGCATTGTTCGACCGTCATTACCGTGAGGTAAATGAACGCTATCCGCAGATCTCCTCAAGGCGAATGGTGCATGAAATCATTCGTCGCATGATTAATCATGTTGTTGTCGATCTTGTTGAGACAAGCAAGCAGCGTATAAGCCAGTCAGGTGCAAACAGTATTGATGATGTGCGTAGTGCGCCCGGACCATTAATGGCGTTCAGTGATGAGGTGCGCGAGGAAATGACTGTGCTCAAGCGGTTCTTGCGTGCCAACCTGTACAACCATTTTCGTGTCCGAAGAATGACACAAAAATCTGTTGGTGTGATTGAGCAGTTATTTGCCGCCTTTTTTGAAGACCCGAAAATTATGCCGCCGCAATACCAGGAGGCCTTGCACAGGGAAACCCCGGGGCGTGCTGCTGAATCCGGCGCTGTTCAGCGCGCCCGCGTCGTCGCTGATTACATCGCCGGCATGACCGATCGCTACGCAATTCGAGAATACCAGCGGGTTTTTGATCCGTCCGCGGACAGCTAAAGCATCCCCTGTTCCATAACCTTCTGTTTTTTCGATACTTTTGACAATCGACTTTGCATTTCCCTTCGCCTTTGCTGGTTTGAATAGCCTGGAATCGGGCTGTATAATGCCCCGCCCTTTGTCCTGGCCACGGGTGCCTGGCGACAGGGCGCCGTTACGCTATCGCTGAAATCAGCAGCCCCGGGGTGGCACGAGAGCCGGGCCCAGATCAGGCACGAAGCCTGGGCACAACAAATCTGAATGAACAAGCATCGGGTGAAGTACGTGAAGAAGGCAGAACAGTTCTGCGGCGGTTTGTACCGACCGGAATTCGAAAAAGACAGTTGTGGATTTGGTCTTATGGCCCAGATGGATGGCAAGCCAAGCCATTGGCTGGTGCAGACATCCATTGATGCGCTTGGGCGTATGACACATCGTGGCGCTGTTGCCGCTGACGGCAAGAGCGGTGACGGCTGCGGGTTGTTGCTGGGCAAGCCGGATTCCTACCTGCGTGCAATTGCTTCAGAGTCTGGCTGGACTATGAACGAGCTTTACGCCGTTGGCATGGTGTTCCTGTCCAGGGACAGCAAGCTGGCAATTCATGCCCGAAAGATACTTGACCAGGCACTGGTGGAGCAGGGCCTGGTTGTGTGTGGTTGGCGTGAAGTACCTGTTGATCCATCGGCTTGTGGTGAAGAGGCGCTTGCCAGCATGCCGGTTATCGAGCAGGTGTTTGTCAACGCGCCTGCCGACATGGAAGAAGCCATTTTTGAGCGCCGCCTGTTCATTGCCAGGCGTGTTGCCGAAAAACAGCTCCAGGGAAAAGATAACACGTTTTATGTGCCTAGCCTGTCGGCGCGCGTGATCTCCTACAAGGGGCTGGTGATGCCGGCCAACCTGCCGGTGTTTTACCAGGACCTGGGTGATGTGCGCATGGAATCGGCCCTGGCTGTATTCCACCAGCGTTTTTCCACCAATACTCTGCCGCAGTGGCGCCTGGCGCAACCATTCCGTTACCTGGCGCATAACGGTGAAATCAATACCATCCAGGGTAACCGTAACTGGGCCGTCGCCCGGGCGCACAAGTTTGAAACGCCGATGATTCCGGACATGGACCAGGTCAGGCCGCTGGTCTCCATGACCGGTTCCGACTCATCAAGCCTGGACAATATGCTTGAAGCATTACTCGAAGGCGGGATGGATATCTTCCGCGCCATGCGTTTGCTGATCCCGCCTGCGTGGCAAAATGTCGAAACCATGGACACCGACCTGCGCGCTTTTTATGAATACAATTCCATGCACATGGAACCGTGGGATGGACCGGCCGGAATTGTTTTGACGGATGGACGCTATGCCGCGTGTACACTTGACCGTAATGGCCTGCGCCCGGCGCGCTATGTTATCACCAGGGACCGGCATATTACCCTGGCATCGGAAATCGGTGTTTATGACTACAAGCCGGAAGACGTCGTCACCAAGGGCCGTTTGAAGCCAGGCCAGATGCTGGCCGCAGATACGGAAACCGGCAAGCTGATTCTGCCGCAGGACGTGGATGATGACCTGAAATCGCGTCGACCGTACAAACAGTGGCTGAAGGAAAGCGTGTACCGGATAGAGTCGCAACTGCAGGACGAAGAAACCTGCAGTGCGACCATGAACCCGGAGCTGCTTTCGATTTATGAAAAAATGTTCATGGTTACGCACGAAGAGCGTGACCAGGTATTGCGTGTGCTTGCCGAGAGCGGCCAGGAAGCCGTCGGCTCCATGGGTGATGATACTCCGTTTCCGGTATTGTCGAGGCGAGTGCGCTCCGTTTACGACAATTTCCGCCAGCAGTTTGCACAGGTAACCAACCCGCCGATTGATCCGTTACGTGAACAGATTGTCATGTCGCTGGAAACCTGCTTCGGTCGGGAACTGAACCTGTTCCAGGATTCAGCTGCCCATGCGCAGCGCATAATCGTGGACTCACCGGTACTGTCTGCTACCAAGTTCCACCAGTTGCTGGATCTCAAGGATCCACGTTATGCATCGGTACGAATTGATTTGAATTATGAAGAAGGCGCCAGCCTGCGCGACGCTATTATTGCCGTGCGTGAAGCGGCAGAAAACGCTGTGCGTGCCGGCAAGACGCTGATCATCCTGTCTGATCGTGATGTTGCCAAGGGCAGGCTTCCGATTCATGCCTTGCTGGCTACCGGTGCCGTTCATCACCATCTTATCAACGCCGGTTTGCGTTGTGATGCCAATATTATTGTTGAAACAGCCACAGCACGCGATCCGCACCACTTTGCCTGCCTGATTGGGTATGGTGCAACTGCGGTATACCCGTACCTGGCCTACAACACGCTGTGCCACATGATTTCCGCCGGCCTGTGCAGCAGCAAGGATGGCGTTGCCCGGATCATGCATAATTACCGTAAAGGTATCAGCAAGGGTCTGTACAAGGTTATTTCCAAGATGGGCATTTCAGCCGTCGCCAGCTATCGTGGTGCCCAGCTGTTCGAATCCGTTGGTCTCAGTAGTGACGTAATTGACCTGTGTTTCCGCGGCACGACAAATCGTGTTGAAGGTGCCAACTTCGAAGATATCAACGAAGACCAGGCACGACTGGCCCGTGATGCCTGGAATCCACGCAAGCAGACCGGTCACGGTGGCTTGCTGAAGTATGTGCACGATGGTGAATACCACGCCTATAACCCGGACGTGGTGAGCGAGTTGCAGGAAGCCGTGCGCACCGGTGATTACGCCCGCTACAAACAATACGCCGCAACCGTGAACAACAGGCCGGCCATGGTATTGCGTGACTTGCTCGCCCTGCGCGATGACGTCAAGGCCGTCAGTATCGATGAAGTAGAACCGGCAGAACAGTTGTTCAAGCGATTTGATACGGCAGCGATGTCACTCGGTGCACTGTCACCCGAAGCTCACGAGGCGCTGGCCGTGGCCATGAATACACTGGGCGGTCGATCCAACTCCGGTGAAGGTGGTGAAGCGGTTGATCGTTATGGCACCAATCGCCGTTCAAAGATCAAGCAGATTGCCTCAGGTCGTTTTGGCGTCACACCGCACTACCTGAGCAGTGCCGAAGTCTTGCAGATCAAGATTGCCCAGGGTGCCAAGCCGGGTGAAGGTGGACAGTTACCAGGACACAAGGTGAACCAGTTGATCGCCGAGCTGCGCTACAGCGTTCCCGGTGTGGCATTGATTTCACCGCCACCGCATCATGACATTTATTCTATTGAAGACCTGGCACAGCTGATTTTCGATCTCAAGCAGGTCAATCCCGACGCGCTGGTGTCCGTGAAACTGGTTGCTGAAGCCGGTGTTGGCACTATTGCCGCAGGCGTTGCCAAGGCTTATGCCGATTTGATTACAATCTCCGGTTACGACGGTGGTACCGGCGCCAGTCCGCTGACGTCGGTCAAGTATGCCGGCGGTCCGTGGGAGCTGGGCTTGACCGAAACCCACCAGGTATTGCGGGCCAATAACCTTCGCAACAAGGTGCGGCTGCAAACTGATGGCGGTCTCAAAACCGGGCTGGATGTGATCAAGGCCGCCATACTCGGTGCAGAAAGTTTTGGATTTGGTACCGGCCCGATGGTCGCATTGGGATGCAAGTATCTTCGAATCTGCCATCTGAACAATTGTGCAACCGGTATTGCCACGCAGGATGATGTGTTGCGCCGCAAGCACTTCCGTGGCGAGGCTGAAATGGTAATGAACTATTTCCGTTTCATCGCGGAAGAGGTGCGGGAATACCTGGCGCAGCTGGGTGTACGCACCATGGAAGAACTGGTTGGCCGCGTTGACCTTCTTCGTGTTGTTGAAGGCCAGACTGCGCGCCAGAAGCGATTGAACCTTGATGCCATTATTTCCGATGCCGGGCTGGATCCTTCGTTGCCCCATACCTGCACTGAGCCTCGCAACGAACCCTTTGACAAGGGTGAGCTGGCTGAACAAATGCTTGCCGATATGCGTACCGCGATCAAGACCAAGACCGGTGGCGAATTTGGCTACAGGATACGGAATACCCATCGTTCTATTGGTGCGCGCATTTCCGGTGAAATTGCCAAGCATCATGGCAACCAGGGCATGGCCAATACACCGGTAACCGTGCACTTTGTCGGTACCGCCGGCCAGAGTTTTGGAGTCTGGAATGCCGGTGGTCTGCACATGTATCTCGAAGGCGATGCCAACGATTATGTTGGCAAGGGCATGACCGGCGGCAAGCTGGTGGTCCGTCCGCCCAAGAACAGTGCTTTTGTCAGTCACGAAGCAGCCATAATCGGCAACACCTGTTTATACGGTGCAACCGGAGGCCGATTGTATGCCAGTGGCCGGGCCGGTGAGCGTTTTGCCGTAAGAAACTCCGGCGCAACCGCTATTGTTGAAGGCGTTGGTGATCATGGTTGTGAATACATGACCGGTGGTGTTGTTACAGTGCTGGGCGAAACCGGTGTTAATTTTGGCGCCGGTATGACCGGTGGATTTGCCTTTGTGCTGGACGAGAACAATGTTTTTGTTGACCGACATAATGTCGATGTAGATATCCATCGTATTACCACAGAAAACACGGAAGCCTATCGTGCACACCTTCGTGAATTGATCGAGGAATATGTTGCCGATACCGGGAGCGAACGAGGCCGGGAAATCCTGGAAAACTTTCAGGATCGTGTAAGCCAGTTCTGGCTGATCAAGCCAAAAGCAGCGGATCTTGATACGTTGCTTGCATGTTTGCGTCGTGAAGCTGCATAAGGGTTTAGGAAATCAGTTATGGGTAGAGTCAATGTAATGCAGTTCGTGGAAATTCCACGACGGGACCCGGACAAGAAACCAGCCGACTCGCGCAAGCGTGAATTTGCCGAGATTTATGAAGGCTTCGATGTTCAATCCGCGGCAGCGCAAGCGGCACGCTGTCTTGCCTGTGGTAACCCGTATTGCCAGTGGCGCTGCCCGGTGCACAACTATATTCCTGACTGGCTGGAGATGGTTGCGCGTGGAAATATCAATGAAGCGGCCGAACTGTCGGCCCGGACCAACAGCTTGCCCGAGATTTGCGGTCGTGTCTGTCCCCAGGACAGGTTGTGTGAAGGGGCGTGCACCCTGAACGATGGGTTTGGTGCGGTGACCATTGGCGCGGTGGAGAAATATATCACCGATACCGCGCTGGATTCCGGCTGGCGTCCGGACATGTCAGCGGTGCAACCAGTCGGCAAGACGGTTGCCATTGTCGGCGCCGGTCCGGCCGGACTCGGTTGTGCAGATATCCTGGTTCGCAACGGTGTAAAACCGGTAGTGTATGACCGGCACCCGGAAATTGGTGGTCTGCTGACATTTGGTATACCGGCATTCAAGCTGGAGAAGGAAGTGATCAAGCGTCGCCGTGAAGTGCTTGAAGGCATGGGCGTGGAATTTGTACTGAACACGGAAATCGGCGCCGATATTTCCATGGCTGATCTGATCAAGAAGCATGATGCCGTGTTCCTTGGTATGGGCACGTACAACTTCATGCGCGGCGGATTCCCGGGCGAGGACAAGGACGGTGTCTATGATGCGCTGCCGTTCCTGGTTTCCAATACCCGTTACCTGATGGGTTATGACGTTGATCGTATTGATATGCAGGGCAAGCGCGTTGTTGTCCTGGGTGGCGGTGATACCGCCATGGATTGCAATCGCACGTCCATTCGCCAGGGTGCAAGCAAGGTGACTTGTGCCTACCGTCGTGATGAAGACAATATGCCCGGTTCGGCACGTGAAGTCGCCAATGCCCGGGAAGAGGGTGTCAATTTCCTTTGGAACCGCCAACCGGTTGAAATCGTTGGTGATGGCCAGGTTGAGGGCGTCAAGGTGGTTACCACGCAACTGGGTGAACCCGATGAGCGCGGCCGCCGTCGCCCGGAGCCGGTCGCGGGCAGCGAAGAAGTTATTCCTGCCGATCATGTGATCATTGCCTTTGGTTTTCGGCCCAGTCCGCCCGAGTGGCTGGGTAAACACAAGATTGAGCTTGATGATCGTGATCGTATTGTTGCGCCGGCCAGCGGAGAATTCGCCTACCAGACCTCCAATCCAAAGGTATTCGCCGGTGGTGATATGGTCAGGGGTTCCGACCTGGTTGTTACGGCAATCTACGAGGGGCGCAAGGCAGCCGAAGGTATTCTGGACTACCTGGGCGTATAACCAGCTTCCGGAACGAACCGCTCAAAGGCATGCTAAAAGTGCATGCCAGGTGTGATAGCATTGCACACACTATAAAGGGCGGGTCATTGTCGATTGGGTTTCATGACATGACCGCCTCAATCCGGGCCTGAAAACCGGGGTTCGTTTAATACCAGCTGCTCAGTAACATTCATCGTTCCAGTTGGCGTGTGGATGCGGAGAAAGACAAATGACAGAACTAAAAAACGATCGCTTTCTTCGTGCACTGCTCAGGCAGCCTGTAGACCGCACGCCGATATGGGTTATGCGACAGGCCGGACGCTACCTGCCGGAATACCGGGCTACACGCGAAAAAGCCGGTGATTTCATGTCCTTGTGCAAGAATGCCGATCTTGCCTGCGAAGTCACATTGCAGCCGTTGGAGCGTTTTGATCTTGATGCAGCAATCCTCTTCTCCGACATCCTGACCATCCCTGATGCCATGGGCCTGGGCCTGTATTTTGCCAAGGGCGAAGGCCCGCACTTCGAGCGCCCTGTACGCAGCGCGGCGGATATTGACCGTTTGCCTGTACCTGATCCGGAAGACGAACTCGGCTATGTCATGAACGCCGTGCGTACCATTCGTACAGCACTTGATGGCCGTGTGCCACTGATTGGTTTTTCCGGCAGCCCTTGGACCCTGGCAACCTACATGGTTGAAGGTAGTGGCAGCAAGGATTTTGCCCAGGTCAAGCGCATGCTGTTTGATGAGCCAAGACTCATGCACGCACTGCTCGACAAGCTTGCACAATCTGTTACTTCGTACCTGAATGCACAGGTTGCGGCCGGCGCCCAGGCGGTCATGGTGTTCGATACCTGGGGCGGCAGCCTGACCCCGCGCGATTACAAGGAGTTTTCGCTTCGTTACATGAGCCAGATTGTCAGTGGCCTGACACGTGAAAACGATGGCCGCAAGGTCCCGGTAATACTGTTTACCAAGAACGGTGGTCAATGGCTCGCGGATATGGCAGGCAGTGGTTGTGATGCGCTGGGCGTGGACTGGACTACTGACCTGGCCGTTGCACGAGCCATGGTGAACGATCGCGTGGCCTTGCAAGGCAATATGGATCCGTCTGTGTTGTACGCATCTCCTGAACGAATCCGTGACGAAGTAAAACAGGTTCTCGCAAGCTACGGCAACGGAACCGGTCATGTATTCAACCTTGGCCACGGTATCCATCAGGCCGTGGATCCGGATAATGTCAAAGTGCTGGTCGATGCGGTGCACGAATTCAGTGCGCCATTCCATAGAACAACCTGATTTCCATTAGCATCTGAACGATATTACCAGGTCCGCCCTGCTTTAACCGGGGTCGGCACTGGGCTATGATTTCGGTTATGAAATCCGGGCGGCATCCCATAATGAAGGAGACACCTGGCGGAGTCGGTCGTTGTCTGCGCGGCGATGAAATCGGGCCTGCCCTGGCTGGAAATGAATATACCAGCGTGCCAATAGCGTGTGCGGGGTACATACCATGTTTCCGGGCTTTGTCCCGGGCTCAGGAAACTGAAATATTGGCGGCCGACAAGTGATGCGGTTAGCCATAATATTGATAAAGGATGATGGCAAGACGAAGCTTCTGGAGCCTGCTGCCCAGCCCTGGCAGGGAGATTGGGGATGAGAATGCTGCCAGTGATCCTGCTTGTGCCCGTATTGATCCTGTCCTGGCCTGCTTCCGCCCTGGAGGCATACACTGCGCCTGTTGCCGATTCCGCGATCATTACCGACATTGTCATAACGGGTAATGAAGTCACCCGGCCAGAAATCATTTTGCAGGAAATGCTCTTGGGCGTGGGTGACCCGCCTAATGCCGGGTTAATTGAGCGATCGACCCAGGCGATACGTGATCTCGGTCTGTTTTCATCCGTGACCGTCAACGTCAGGTCGGTGGATGATGATGTTGAGCTGATCATAGACGTCAAGGAAAAGCTGTTCCTGTTGCCGGTACCACGGTTGAATCGAAACGCAGACGGCGACATCAAGTATGGGGCGCAGCTGCGCTGGAACAACGTAGCCGGCCTGAACCAGACGATCAGGATGACCCTGGATCGAACCGAGTATTCCGATAATACCCAGAATGATCGTGACGAATTCAGGATAGATTATGACTACCCCCGCATCAGGCAGACGCTCTATAACGTTGATCTAAAGTACTCCATAGAGCATTCCGAGCAGGAGGCGACCAGCGACCTGGGCGTGTTGTCTGTCTTTGATGAAGAGACCACAGAATCCAGGCTTCGCATTTCGCGCTGGTGGACACGTTCCGGAGCGACTCGGGGCTGGCTGAGTGGATTTGGCGCTGCGCGTACCGAATCCGATTACGAGTATATATCCGGTGATCCCGATGTGCTTGTCGATCGTACCATGGTATCCCTGCTGGGTTCATTGTCATACCACCAGCTTCATGAAACCGAGTTTAGCCGTTTCGGCTATGAGTTTGGTTATGATGTATCGCAGTCCCTGGAGACAATCGGTGCTGATGAAACTGCAACAACCAGCGAGATATTTGTTCGAGATTATCGGCCCGTGTCCGACACCCCTCACAGGAACATCAATACACAATGGCGAGTTGGTGTTTCCAGTCTTGATGGAAACAAGACATATGATCTTGGCGGCAGTTCACGCTTGCGCGGCTATGATCGTGGCAGCATAACCGGAAACGCGTTTTTCCTGGCCAATATCCAGTATCTCGCGCCGTGGCCGGGATACCCGGCATTTCGTTATGTTGTGTTTACTGATATCGGCAATGCCTACAAGAATGCGCGCTACATTGATCTTGGCGATGTTCGGGCCAGCGTCGGCCTTGGATTTCGCTGGAAGTTACAGTCCTTTGTCAAAACCTATCTGCGCCTCGATTGCGCCTACGCATTTGATACAGATGAAACCAAGGTGTATGGCGCGACTGTAGCCATGTTCTGAGCGCTTGTGTCGATATTGCCGGGAAGTTAAAGTGACACCAGGCCAGGACAAGGGAACGAGTTATGGCATCAGAATCACAAACCTTTGCAGATAGTGGAACCAGCCTGCAGCAGTTGCTGGGCTTGATGCGCCGTTTACTGCAAACCCCTGATGGCCAGTCCGTGTATCGACGTATCGAGCGTGGCTCGCGTGTTTGCGAGGACTTTGGCCAGCAGCTTGAGCAACGATTTCTCCAGTATCTCGATCATGAACTGGCCTGCTCCTGCCAAGGTGAAGACCTGGAACCGTCCACCCGCCTGATAGTGCGCCTGATCCGCCGAAGGCTGGCGCCTTTCCTGGCGCAGAATTGGCGGGTAACTGATCCTGGATTGGAGGGCCTGGGTGCGGACATGGCCGGCGTTGTAGCGCAGGTAGCGAGTGTCGAACTGTGGAACCAGGCTGCGAATGAAAAGTCCCGCGAAATGGAAGCTGAGCAAGCGCGATATAACCCGTCTGCACGGAACCTGATGTTGCCCGATCTCCAGTCCGGAAGGCGGGAGCTGGACCGGCATTATGATGATCTGCGTGCGAGTTTTGAGCACAGCCAAAGACAAAACCGGGATTTCCTGAATAACCTGAAAACTGTACGCCTGGCAATTAATGACAAGAATGCCGGAAACGATGTGGATGAGTTAAGGCCGGTATTACTGGCGGCCATAGACGAGATTACCGAGTGGCAGGAAGCGCTGATGCAACAGTTAAGCGAGGCAAACGAGTTTCTTGATACCGCTCGCAGTGGCAGCGTGTGGCTGCATGAAGAAATCAACAAGGTTCGTGAGCTGACCCAGACTGATGAATCAACAGGGTTACCGAACCGGGATGCATTTCTGCGGCGTATGTATGGCGAAATGCAGCGGGCCCGGCGGTTCCGGCATCCTTTGTCAGTGTGCTTGATCGGGCTGGACCTCGGTGCGACAGGTCACCTGGATGATGGTGCGGTCGAGGCACTGGTTGTCTATGCCGACAATGTTATCAGTCGATTTCGGGCCTACGATATTGTCGCCAGGACTGGTGAATTGCAGTTCGGCATCCTGTTGCCGGGAACCGGGGCCGAAGGTGCGTTCAGGGCGCTGGAAGAGGCGCAGCATCGGGCAGCACGAAGCAGCCAGTCAGGCGGAGACGCCATCGTGTTGCCGTCGTTTCATGGTGGTGTTGCGACCATGCATCCTAATGACGCGCCTGATGAATTATTGCACCGGGCGGAGACAGCGTTTAGGAGTGCGTCCCGCAAGGGCTCCGGGGCACTGGAAATCGTCGCCGGCGAACAGCAGCGCCTGTCGCCGGAACGTGCCGAAACCGCCTGATTTCATAGTGATAATCACTGAAAAGTTGTTATAGTCCGGTCATGGATCAGACCACCGACTTATTGTTAGAAGATATCCGGGTGCATCTCGAGGGTCTGAAACGCACCGTCGACGGCGACCTGTTGTACCGGATGATTGAGCGCGGCCTGGCCAAGCATGGGGTTGCCGACGGGCCGGTGGCCGGTAACTTCATCCGTTTCATGCACACGGTGCTGGGCCGGTACGCAAACGACAAGCGATCCAACCCGGTCACCCGGGTCAAGGCGCGACTGATTCAGCAATATCTCCTGGTCCACCTTCCCGCCGCTGACTCCGGGCCACGGGACCATCCGGCTGTAGGCATCACCCAACCGTTGCCCAGGCAGGAGCCTGCCACCAGCGCCAGCCCGGCGTTGCATGGAGAACTGGTGCAAAGCCGGACCCCGGCGGATGCTGTTGCCGACAGTGCGGAACCGGATAGCGCCGATGCCTCAAGCCAGGCCAAGCATGAACTGGTGAACCGTATTGCTGAGACCATTGAAGCCAATGATGGTTTTAACCGCCTGTTACGATCAAATCTGCGTGCGTTGAAACTGGCCGAAAGTGCAGAAGACTTGCTGGATTTGAAAGAGTTGCTGGTCAAGGGCATGGAAGACCTGCTGGCTGGTGCCGGGCAGCTGGGTGGGCAGCTGGGAGAAACCTCGGGCTGGCTGGAGAAGGTTGAGCGTGAAAAGCAGCAACTGGAGCAGCATGTGCGCCAGGCAGCCCAGCATTCACCATTGGACCAGGTCACCGGCCTGCCTCAGCGTGATACCTTGTACCGTCAACTACGGGCTGAAGTGGGTCGGGCCCAGCGTTACGGTTTTTCCGTCGCCCTGGGAATTCTTGGGGTTGATGGCCTGGAGCGGTTGACCCGGGACCTGGGTGATGCTGCCGCTGAGGAGGTGCTGAGAGCCTATGGCCGCGAAGTGTTTTCCATGCTGCGGGCCTATGACGTGGCAGTGCGTTATGACGAGCAGCGTTTCGCCGTACTGTTGCCAAACACCCAGAGGGCCGGGGCCGAAAAAACCCTGGCAAAACTCCAAAAGCGTGCGACTGAACTCGCGTTTGAGATATCCGGGGTCAGTCACCGGGTACCGGGGTTTTCCAGTGTGTTGACCATGTATGTGCCCGGCGAGGACCCGGAAGGTTTGCTGAAACGCGCGGCCAGAACCCTGTATCTTGCCCAACAACGGGGCAACAGTCAGAACCTGTTCCTGGCGCCGGCGGGGTAGCACTTGTTTTGTTTCGGCAAGGTCGCGTAATGCGCTACACTGCGCGCAAGCAATCACTGCAGAATTCCCTGAGCTGTTACCCAATATCAAGTTGTCGATCCTGTGAAAAAATTTTGCATTGTCATCCCGGCCTACAATGAGTCTGGCAGTATCGCCGATATCGCGTTACGGGCGCGCCGGTATTGTGATCACGTTGTCGTGATAGATGATGGTTCAACAGATAATACTGTTGAGCTTGTCGAGAAGCTGGACGTGGTGTTGTTGCGCAACCCGGAAAATGAAGGCAAGGCCGTGGCATTGTCACGGGGTATCGTCTGGGCACTGGAACAGGGCCTGGATTATGTCATCACCCTTGATGGCGATGGTCAGCATGAACCGGAGGATATCCCGCGATTTATCGAAGCAGCATTGGCCAATCCGGACAAGATAATTATTGGTTCGCGCATGGCCAACAAGGCGGCATTTCCGGCCAAGCGATACTATGCCAACCGTATTGCCAGCTTCTGGATTTCCTGGACCGCTGGCTATCCGATACAGGATTCCCAGTCCGGTTTTCGCCTGTACCCGGTTGACTTGTTCAAGAAGCTGACCATCAAGAAGACCCGCGCCTATGGATTTGTGTTTGAAAGCGAAATTTTAATAAAAGCCGCGCGTCTCGGTATTACCAGTCTGAGCATTCCGATCGAAGCCATTTACAAGGATCATGCGCGGCCAAGCCATTTTCGTCCGGTGCTGGATATTGTGCGAATTACCATAATGGTCGGATGGCGCATGACGTCGAGATTGATGCACCCGGTTGGTTTCTACAAGGCATTTATACGTCCGCGCTTTCAGCGGACTCGTGCCTTCAGTCTCGGTCGTGAAGGATTTTTCAGTTTTGTTCTAGCCAATCTGCTCGTCCTTTTAACAGGCGGATTGATTCTCCTGGTCCGTATGCGCGAGGTCTATTTCATCGCCCGCAACGCACCTGACCATGTCGAAGCGGCTGACTGGATTATGGTGCTGGGTCGCCATGTGCGCCGTGAATTTGAGCGCCGCCTGGACAAGGTCGTAGACCTGGCGCGGCAGTACCCGGAAAGCCGTATCCTGGTGCTGGGTGGCAAGCCGCGAGGTGTTGCCATCAGCGAGGCCCGGCTCGGCCGAGATTACCTGTTAAATGCGGGAATAGACGAATCGCGAATATTGCTCGAACAGGAATCCCTGCACACGCTGGAAAACATGCTGAATGCCCGCACCTTGCTCGGAGAAAGAACCCGCAAGCCGGTAGTGATTGTTACCAGCAGGTACCATCTCGCCAGGGCGCGTGGCCTGGCGAACAGTCTTGGTATCCCTCATGAACTGTGCGCGGCTGAGCCCAGGCTGGAGCCCGGCCCGACCCTGTTGGGGCAGGTGCTGGCTGAAAGCTACTATGTCCACTGGCTGCATTCGGCGCGACTATGGGCCCGCATAACCGGTCGTACCGGTCATGTTGGCCCGTTGCAGCATTAATTTCCGGAGCGAGCGATTGCCCCGTTTATTTTCCGCCAAGCATGGCAGCTTTCAATGAACCGGTGATGGGTTTTTCGCCAATCCAGACACTTAGCAATGCCCGGTTGAAATCGGCGCCGGCAATACTGCCTCGAGACTGACCGTTGATGGTGACCGTGGTACCGGTGTCCGGCGAATACTCGAGAACTGCGCGGTCACCGGTTTTCATGGCAGGAAACATTGCGGCCAGTTGATCAATTCTCGGCTTCATCGTTTTGTAATCGTTTTCGGGAAGGTTGGCGCTGAAACCGTCATGCCAGGCGTCGGTCAATTTGCTGGCAGAAACTTCCTTGTAGAGAAAATGCATCAGTACGCGGTTTTCCATATCGGCGGACAATATCTTGCCGGCATCCTGGCTTCGTTCCTTGACATACAGTGCGCCTATATAAACCTTGAAAAATGCTTTTTTGCGAATTCCGGCTCCGTTGAGAACAAGCGCGGAGCCAGACGCTGTTTGCACCGAATTATCAATGCTGACATCGGCAATGACAGTCGATGTCTCGTCTGCCATGGATGTTCCGGCCAGGAACAGAAACATCAATCCCGTCATAAAACCTGTGTTACAGCAACCCGTTTTCATTATGTTCCTCCAGAGAGAGCGATATTGATCTAGCCGGGGATATCCCGTCGGCTGACGGGAAGGCCTGGCTGACAAAGCAGTGGCCACGTATCGGGTCACTTGTTGTTACGACGCATATACATGGCGATGGCAAGCATCAGTACACCAATAGTGAGGCCATACTTGTGATAATTGACAAAATAATAACCGGACTTGGACACTTGAAAATGCGCAAGGTTGTAGGTGATGATTGCCGGGCCCAGTGTGTAGCCAATTGCCTGGATCCACTGGAAAAAGGTCTTGAGTGTTGTTGCTGGTATGTTGATTCCTGCCATGTTCTCCTCCTCGTATTAATTGTAGTGGTAATCTAGCCTATGCTGCCAAAACGGGCAGCCTGTGTCGAATTATTCGGCGGCGTTCGGGCGATAAATGGCGGTTAAACCGTCGGCACAAATTGGCCGATAAGCCGGTGAGGATTGCCAAATGAATATTACGCTGGAACCGGATAATCATACTTTCGAGATCTTGCCCAAGGAAAGCTTGCTGGATGCTGCGTTGCGCGCCGGCGCCAATGTCCGTTATCAGTGCAACAATGGCAGTTGTGGCAAGTGCAAGGCGCGGTTGCTGGCAGGTAATCTGGTTCCCTTGTTCCAGGCTGACCGGCCACTATCCGGTGACGAGGCTGCCGCAGGCATATGCCTGATGTGTTGCAATGGTATTAATTCGGATAGCGGAGAGGATGTGGTTTTGAATGTGGGCCGGGCCCGCAGCTCGGTTGACGTTCCGGTTCAGCAGATCAGCGCGAAACTCAATCGCGTGCAGCAGCTGACTGAAGAAATATTGCAGATAGAGCTGCGTACACCGCGCTCCAGAACCTTGTGGTTTCTGGCCGGGCAGTCAGTTCGATTGCATCTGGACAGCCTGCTACTGATGGCAACGGTGGCCAGTTGTCCGTGCAACGGCATGTTGCTGCAGTTTCATTTGTCCCCCGGATACGAGCCTGCACATGCCATGTTCGCAGAGCGCGCAAAAAAAGGCCTCGTCCTTGGCCTGGAGGGCCCTTTCGGCGAATGCACGTTGAACGAAAACAACCCGGGGCCAGCAGTATTTGTTTGTGTTGATGAGGGCTTTGCTGCAGCCAAGAGTATTATTGAGCATGCTATAGCGCTGGATTGGCCGTACCCGGTGAGATTGTACTGGATCAGGAACAGACTTTCGGAGCGATACCTTGAAAATTATTGCCGATCATGGGCAGATGCTTTCGAGGATTATCGCTACTTGCCTGCCAGTGCTGATGGGCTTGCAGAACTACGAGCCTTGCCTGCGACTGAGCCACTGGTATTTAAGGAGGCAACCTGGTACCTGTCCGGAAACTCCGAAGCACTGTCGGAGGTTGTTTCTTTGTTGTCCCAACTTGGCGTACCTGAAAATTGCCGGCGTATCGCGTTTACCGACCGGGCTTGACCTGGCGGACAGGAAAAACTCTAATGCGCGACTATGAGTGTAATTGCTGCCCGTGAACTGAAGAAGAATTTTGGCCGCAATGCTGTCGTCAAGGGAATTGATTTTGCTGTTGCGCCAGGCAGCTGTTTTGGTTTGCTCGGTCCGAATGGCGCCGGCAAAACCACAACCCTGAAAATGACCCTGGGGCTGTCTCCCCCAACCGGCGGTGAGCTCAAAGTATTTGATCTGCCCATGCCAGGTTCTGCGTCATTGGCACGTCGCCGTATTGGAGTGGTTCCACAACTGGATAACCTGGATCCGGATTTCACCGTTGCCGAGAACCTGCTGGTCTACGCCAGTTTTTTCGGCATACCTGTTCATGAAGTCCAGCCAAGACTTGATGCGTTGCTTGATTTCGTCAACCTTCGTGACAAGGCGGACTCACGCATTCATACCTTGTCCGGCGGTATGCAGCGCCGGCTTACCATAGCCCGTGCCCTGGTCAATGATCCGGAGTTGATTGTGCTGGATGAGCCAACGACCGGTCTCGACCCGCAGGCGCGTCACCTGATCTGGCGCAAGCTGCGCGACCTGGTGGCTATGGGCAAAACACTGTTGTTGACTACGCACTATATGGAAGAAGCCGAACGCCTGTGTGATGAGCTGGCGATTATGGAGAATGGTCTCATTATTGCCCAGGGCTCGCCATCAGCACTGATCGGCCGGCACGTGTTGCCGGAAGTGGTGGAAGTCAGGAGTGAATACGAAACCGTGCAGAACCTGCTCCCAGAATATCCAGATGTTGAAGCCGAGCTCATTGGCGATACACTTTATGTTTATGGTCGGGAAGTGAAGGCACTGCTTGCCAGGGTAGACGAATACGCCAGCGTGAATTATGTGCATCGACCGGCGAATCTTGAAGATGTATTCCTGAAATTGACGGGCCGGGAGTTGCGCGATTGAACCCATTGTTGCCAACAGGATTGACCGGTGTTCTGGCGGTATGGCGCCGCAACATCAAGGTGTGGCGACGGCTGATCGGGCCGAGCCTGTTGGTGAATTTTGGCGAGCCTTTGCTGTATCTGCTAGGCCTGGGTTACGGGTTGGGGCGCTTTATTGAAAGCATGAACGGCATGCCTTATCTGTCGTTCCTGGCCGCTGGTATTGTCGCCGCGTCAGCCATGACAGCAGCGAGTTTTGAAGCCAACTATTCGGTGTATACACGCATGGTGCCGCAGCGCACCTACGATGCCATGATGGCGACCCCGTTGTCAGTGCCGGATATTCTTGCCGGTGAGTTGGTCTGGTGCGCAACCAAGAGCCTGATTAACGGCAGTGCCATACTCCTGGTTGCGGTGTCGCTGGGTATTGCCAGCTCATGGCTGTCATTGTGGGTGATTCCGGCAACATTCTTTATTGGCCTGTGTTTCGCCGGGCCGGCACTTATCATGACAGCGTATGCCAGCAGTTACGATTTCTTTAATTATTATCAGACACTGATATTGATGCCAATGACCATGCTGTCAGGTGTATTCTTCCCGGTTGATGGACTACCGTTCGTTTTGCAACAGTTAATCCAGTTATTGCCATTGATCCATGCTGTTGAGCTGGTGCGACCACTGATGGCCGGACAGTGGCCGGCTGACCTTGTTCTGCATTGTACGGTTTTGTGTATCTATACGGTGTTCGGCTACGTGGTAGCTGTACGACTTATCCGCAAGCGCCTGGTCGTATAATGAAGTTTGATCAACCGCTGGTGCGCGGGCGCTTGCTTCGCCGCTACAAGCGATTCCTTGCCGATGTCTGGCTGGATACAGGGGTGCAGGTAACGGCGCATACCGCCAATACCGGCGCCATGACCGGTTGCGCCGAGCCGGGCAGCCGCGTGTGGCTGAGTATTGCCAATAAGGCCGGACGCAAGTACCCGTATACCTGGGAACTGGTTGAAACCGGCACCGGAGCCCTGATCGGCATCAATACCTTGCGTGCCAATGCGCTGGTGGAGGAGGCGATAACCGGCAAAATGCTGCCCTCGTTGAATGGCTATGAAACGCTGCAGCGTGAACAGCGCTATGGCGACGAGGCCAGCCGTATTGATCTCAAGCTCAGCAGCCGCATTCGTCCGGACTGCTATATCGAGGTAAAGAACGTTACCCTGGTTCGGGGACAGACAGGCTATTTTCCCGATGCAGTCAGTATGCGCGGACAAAAGCATTTGCGTGAACTGATTAAGGTAGTGCAGGCCGGTGATCGGGCGGTGTTGTGTTTTTGTGTTCAGCGCGATGACGTCACCAGGGTTGGCGCGGCAGATTGGGTTGATGCAGATTACGCCGAAGGCTTGAAACGCGCCCGGAAAGAGGGTGTGGAGATTATGGCGGTAGTGGCCCCACCCCGGCTGAACGCCATCGCAGTGACCGGGGTATTGCCGGTCAGGCTCGATCGAGAGTCGTCCAGATGCGGGTGAATGTGAAGCTTGTTTTGAGACCAGTTCCAGAGCAGAGTGATCATGTGATCACCCTGTCCGAGCCACCGGGCGGCATGGCTATGCGTTCCGGCGACAAAAACAAGTTTCCTCGCTAGCCTGCCTTTTGCTCCAGGCTCTCGAGAGTTTCCACGTTTTCCATGCATTCGGCGAGGCTGATGCCTTCCAGGTAAATACCGATCTTGTCGCTGAGCCGATCCCACAGGTCTGCCGGGAGATACTCGCCTTTTGTCGAGCGGCGCTCCATGGCGGCGGTGTTGTCATTGACCGCTGAAACGATCTGGGCAACCGTGATGTCCGAAGGTGCTGCAGCGAGGCGATATCCACCGCCAGGACCGCGACGACCTTTCACCAGCCCACTTTTTCTAAGGTTGGCAAACAGTTGTTCCAGGTACGACAGGGAAATACCCTGGGCACGGGAAATGTCGGTCAGGTTGATCGGGCTGCTGTTATCATTGAGTGCCAGTTCCAGCATGGCCATAACAGCATATCTAGCTTTAGTGGAGATTTTCATGATGTTTCCTTAAAAGTTTTCTGTGAAAACCGTCAGCTCATTACCATGTATTCAGTAAACATTATGCCATACCTCGTTGCAATCCGGTTATGTAAAAACTTTGTAAAATCGTGCAAATAGTTTGCCCATGAGGTTTGTACGTGTTTTTGTTGGAATAAAAAACATAACCGGCAAATACCCGTCCATTGATTACATGTTTGGATTTAGTTCAATTCGGCGAGCAGGGAGTCGATCGTGTGCGTCGCTTGTCCCAGGTATCCACCACCAAATAGATTGAAGTGATTGAGAATGTGGTACAGGTTGTACAGGTTTTTCCGGGTTTTATAACCTGTGTCTATGGGCCAGGCTTCGTTATAGGCGCTGTAAAAGTCCCGGGAGAATCCGCCGAATAGCTCGGTCATGGCGAGGTCAGCTTCCCGATCCCCATAATAGACTGCCGGATCGAATATTGCCGGATCGCCGGAAGTCAATATGGCGTAATTCCCGGACCACAAGTCACCGTGCAGCAGTGATGCCATGGGCTGGTACTGCTGGAAAAATCCGTCGAGATCCTCGGATAGCCTTAGGCCGCGCTCAAGGGTGCGCCTGTCGGCGCCGTTTTTTCCGGCCAGTTCAAGCTGAAAGCCAAGACGATGTTGTCGGTAGAATTCGATCCAGGATGATTCCCGGTTATTGGGTTGCGGTGTCGAGCCTATGGTGTTGTCGCGATGCCAGCCGAATTGTGTTTGTGATTGCCGATGCATCCTGGCCAGGGCGCGGCCGAGCTGAACCATGCTGTTACTGTTACCGCTACCGACAGCAAGATACTCCATGGCGATATAGCTGCTGTGACCGGCAACGCCGACGCAGACGGGGGCGGGAATGTGCAATCGGTCGGGATGATTGCCATTCTGGCTCTCTATCATCTCGTTCAGACCCTCGGACTCGGCGATAAACATTTCCAGTCGGTCCGCGCGATTGGTTTTGACAAAGTATTGCAATTCACCGGAATCGACGATCCAGGCTGAATTGATGGAGCCGCCGCCGACCGATCGGCAATGAGGGCGCTCGAGTTTGCTCCCGGATTTCTGCTCTATATCGAAAAAAATGGCTGCCCAGGCATCGTTATCGGTCTGGCTCACAAGGCGTCTCCTGGCGAGAAAAATCGGGGTTCGTGAATCTGTTGCCGAGTTATAAGCCGGTATGGATAAATAGCATACAAATAAAATGTGTACTAGATTTAGTCCGGGTACGCGACCATGATATTGAGGTGAAGGAACCGTGATTGCGGTCGAATACGGGGATGCGGTCTGCATGCCTGCAGATCCAGAAAGAGGTGTGCTTGATAATTGATCATTTATCCATTCGCGTTGTGCCGGTGGTGGCAATCGTCATTATGGGAGTGCTTGCCATTGGCCTGGTGACGGCCAGCGACAGGATCTTCCGGGAGAATGCGATTCAGCGTGAGCAGGGCCTGATTCGCGATGCTTTTGCTGCGCGCATGGATCAGGTGCTTGATGGCCATGAGCGTAATGCTGTCGAGTTGGCCGGGAGCCTGCTTGGCGACAGGATGTTTGCCAAGGCTGTGGCCAGTTCCGACGTTGATTACCTGCGCACCCTGCTCGGCAATACATTACGAAATGCCGGTCAGCGTACAGGGAATCGTGACGGCGCGGGCAACCCGCTGGTTGTTGCGGTCAGTGATGCCAGCCAGTCACTGCTTGTTCAGTCATCAAGCAAGATCAATATAAGGCATTGCCGTCCGATCATGAACATGGCGGTTAACTCGGGTTCTGAGTCCGGCAAGGGTGTGGCGTCCGGGTTTTGTATAGAAGAAGCGGCGGTGTATTACATGACCGCGGTAACAGTCGGAGACGGTATACCTTCAGCCTACGTGCAAGTGGTTCATGAGCCTATGCAGTTATTGGGACTGGTTGCTGAAAAGCTGGGTGTCTTTCTCAAGGCCGGTTTTGTAAACGGCGAAACCTTTTATCATTCTCCAGGCTGGCCGCGGAGCCAGTCTGAACACTATCTTCTTAGCGACCTGATGGTTCCGGCAATCCCCTACGACAGCGATCTGCAGATGGTTGTCGCCAAGGATATGAAGACCTACTACGAGAGCATGGACAAGATCAGCTATATGGTTACCCTGGTGGCAGCAGCTATCATGATCATTGCCTTGTTCATGGCGTTAACGATATTGCAGAAATCGGTTATTGATCCGTTGCAGAAGCTGACCATGCATGTCCGCAGGATAAAAGGCGACCAACGTCACCTGGGGGACAATGTCAGGATTACCGGTAATGCCGAGGTGGCCGAGCTCTCAAGCAATATCAATGAAATGACAGCAAGGCTTGGTACCATGTACGAAAGTCTTGAGCGCCTTGCTTTCAAGGATCCGTTAACCAATTTGCCCAACCGGGCATTGTTGCGCGATCGGCTCGAACAGACCTTGTTGTCCGCGGCCCAGAACAAGCGGACGTTTGCCCTGATGATTCTCGATCTTGACCGGTTCAAAGAGATTAATGACACGCTCGGCCACCAGATGGGTGACCTGGTGTTGCAGCAGGTCGGCGTGCTGCTGAATTCGAGGCTTGAGCTTGGCGATACCATGGGTCGGCTCGGTGGCGATGAATTTGCCGTACTGATGCACCATGCCGATGAGAAAGCCGCCGTACGAATGGCGCGTGATCTGCTGAATGAGCTGAAACAGGTAATCAAGGTGGAGGATCACAGTTTCTATCTTGGCGCCAGTATCGGCATCGCCCTGTTTCCGGAGCACGGAAAAACAGCGAGTGAACTGCTGCAGCGTGCCGACGTGGCCATGTACGCAGCCAAGGGCGCGAAAACCGGTTTCGGTGTCTACAATACGGCGCTTGACCAGCACAACCCGGAAAGACTGGCGTTGGCCGGTGATCTGCGCGACGCGGTGATCAATCGCAAGTTCATATTGCACTACCAGCCGAAGCTCGACATAAAAAGCAACATGATTACGTCAGTTGAAGCCCTGGTACGCTGGCCGCGTGGGAGCAAAAAATCTGTACCACCGGATATTTTTATTCCCATGCTTGAGCAGACTGGCCAGGTTACCGAGCTCAGCCGCTGGGTGATTGAGCAATCCCTGGTGCAGGCGCGGAAGTGGCGCGATGCCGGCAAGCCCCTGACCGTATCGGTAAACCTGTCAGTTCGTGACCTGCAGGTATCCGATATCGTTACCGTGATTTTTGATTTGCTGACTTATTACCAGTTGCCCGCCAGTGTGCTCGACCTGGAGATTACAGAAAGCTCGGTCATGACTGATCCATTGCGTGCGCTGGCCATGCTGAAAAAACTTTCCGAGGCCGGTTTGAGCATTACCATTGATGATTTTGGTACCGGCTATTCGTCACTGTCTTACCTGAAAAAATTTCCGGCCAAGGCCATGAAGATCGACAAGTCGTTTGTAATAGGTATGGACGTGGACGCCAATGATGATGCCATTGTGCGTGCCAGTGTCGACCTGGCCCATTACATGGGACTCAAGGTAGTGGCCGAAGGTGTCGAGAGTGCGCGCGTGCTGGGACGCCTGCGTGAAATAGGCTGTGATGCCGCCCAGGGGTACCATGTCGGGCGACCATTACCCATCGATGAATTCGAGCACTGGCTGGCGCTGGGCGCGTGGAAGCTGGCCTCTGTCGGGTGATTATAGTCAACCCGGCTTGTTAGCCGCAGCCGAATTTTTGGTCGCGCCCGTGGGGCAACATGAAATCCAGTTCCGGTCCTGCAGGGACAATGCGGGTCGGATTAATCATGTCGTGACTGTAATAATAATGACGCTTGCAGTGGTCCATATTGCAGGTGTCGGCAATGCCTTCATGCTGGTACAGGTCACGGACATAGGGCCAGAGATTGCTGTAATCGGTAATTCGTCTCAGGTTGCATTTGAAGTGCCCGAAATATACTGCGTCAAAACGAAACAGGGTGGTAAACAGGCACCAGTCCGCTTCAGTGACAACATTACCGCAAAGAAAACGTTGCCTGCCCAGTATTGCATCCCAATAATCAAGCGCCTGGAACAGTTCGGTTACAGCCTGTTCATAGGCTTCCTGGCTGACAGCAAAACCGGCACGATAGACGCCATTGTTAACAGGCTCATAAATGGCGTCGATGGTCTCATCGATGAGTTTTGCCAGTGTATCCGGGTAAAAGCTTGCCGGGTTGACTGCAATATCATCGAACTCCGTATCGAGCATGCGCAGGATTTCGCGTGATTCGTTGCTGACGATAATATCCGAGCGTTTGTCCCATAAAACCGGAACCGTCACCCTGCCGGTGTAGTGTGCATCGGCACGTGTGTAGACCTCGTGCATGTAACGCGCATTGTGGAGGCTGTCGGCAATCACGCCGTCAGCTGGATCAAAACTCCAGCCGTTCTCAAGCATGTCAGGGTTTACCACGGAAACCGTGATAGCTGATTCAAGTCGCTTGAGTTTGCGCATGATGAGGGTGCGATGCGCCCAGGGACAGGCGAGCGATACATACAGGTGGTAGCGTCCGGCCTCAGCCTTGAAGCCGGACGAACCATCAGCACTGACCCGGTTGCGAAAACGAGTTTGTGGTCGTACGAATTTGCCGTCTTCATCCGGCTCATACCATGTGTTATGCCACGTGCCATCTATCAGTAAACCCATTATATCTCCAAACCGGATTCCGATATTGCTCAGCAGTTATCATTCTTCATGCTCAATGGTCCTGAACCCCAGGCCGTTACCAGCAGCATGCCACCCATGATGGCAAGGTTCTTCATGAACATGATGCGATCAACAAACTGGGCCTGCGGATCCGTTACATTCCAGAACGCGTGAAAGATGAAGGTCACCGGGATCAGGAACAGGAAGATGGCTGCAGCCGCCCATCGTGCCTGCCAGCCGACCATGATCATCAGGCCGCCACCCAGTTCAATGATAATGGTCAGCACCGTAAGCACTTCCGGCATTGGCAAGCCCTTGCTGGCAATGTAACCGGCGGTGCCGGCAAAACCGGCAATTTTGCCAAATCCGGACGTGACAAAAATCAGTGCCAGCAGAAACCGGCCTGCCAATGGTCCGTACTGCTTTGTAAGTTGACATAAAAAAGACATATTGAAACCTCCTGTAATGATATGTTGTGTGTGAGTTTTGATACTGTCCTGCGTTTGTTCAGGGCAGATCAAATAACAAGAATTCGGTTTCAGTCGTTGCCGAGAACCGGCATTGATCCGTGTTGTGTACGCGCGCACCGTCCCCGGCCTGCATGTCGATATCATTCAGTTGCAGCGTTCCTTCCACTACCTGGATATAGGCACAGCGTCCGTGAGCCAGGTTGTGGACAACGCTGGCGCCTCGGTCGAGGCGGCACAGGTACAGCCGGCAATCCTGGTGGATATGCAGCGCATCATCATCCGGATTCCCGGAAGCAACCAGGCATAACCGGTTCTGTTTTTCCGAAACTTCAAATTTCCGCTGATCGTAGGAAGGCGGCAACATGCGCTGGTTGGGCACGATCCAGATCTGGAAAAATTTGACCGCCTCGTCTGCCGAGACGTTGTATTCGCTGTGCACGACACCGGTGCCGGCGGTCATGCGCTGAAACTCGCCAGCCCGGATAACGGAGCCGTTGCCCATACTGTCCCGGTGCGCCAGCCCGCCCTGGGTAACGTAACTGATTATTTCCATGTCCCGGTGCGGATGCGGCGGGAATCCACCACCACCCTGAACCGTGTCGTCATTGATGACCCGCAAAACCGAAAAGTGCACATGTGCCGGGTCAACATAGTCGGCAAAGGAAAAAGTGTGATAGCTGTGTAGCCAGCCACCGTAACGGCTTTCACCGCGTTCGGCGCCCGGGCGTAATTCAATAGCCATGAATTAGGGTCGCTTCTGTCAAAATATTTGAAATTGATAGCTACAATAATCTGGATTTTGAGGCAAAATCCAGTAAATAATATCGCATATAACATTCAAATATTTTGAATATGAAACTGAGTCTTGACGCACTCCAGGTTCTGGATGCCATCGATCGGCAGGGAAGTTTCAGCGCTGCAGCGAAATCCCTGCATCGTGTGCCTTCTGCTTTGAGCTATACCATGGCCAGGCTGGAGTCCGATCTCGGCCTGGCATTATTTGATCGCAGCCGTAACCGGCCGCGGTTAAGCGAGGCGGGCAAGGAACTGTTGGTCCAGGGGCGCGTGATTCTGCAACAGGTGGCCGATACCGAAGAGCGTATGCGTTACCTGGCCAGCGGCTGGGAGAATCGGTTACGTATTGCTGTAGTTGACCTGATTCCACTGCCATGGGTGTACCCCTTGGTCCAGCAGTTCTATGCCCAGGGTGGCCGGACCCAGATCCAGTTGCTGGAGGAAGTTTATGGTGGCTGCTGGGATGCCCTGGCGTCCGGGCGCGCTGATATCGTAGTCGGTGCGCCCGGAGAAGGCCCGCAATCCATCGGTTTTCACCAGCGCATGCTCACCGAGGTGGATTTTGTTTTTGCTGTTGCGCCTGGACACCCGCTGGCCGACATGCCCGAACCGTTGTCCCCGGAGCAGATTCGACCCTACCGGGCCGTGTCCGCAGCAGACAGTTCCCGATTTTTGCCGCCGCGTAGCTCCGGGTTATTGGGTGGCCAGGATGTGTTGACCGTGCCCAACCAGCAGGCAAAGCTTGGCGCCCAGCTGGACGGAATCGGCGTTGGCTATTTGCCGCAGCATTTGGCAGCACCCGCCATTGAATCCGGTGAGCTGGTGGAAAAATCCTTGCTGGAAGGAAAGTCGCCTGTCATTCTGAATCTGATCTGGCGCAGCGGCAGCCTGGGTGGTGCCCAGGACTGGTTTTTGGCTCAATTTAACGACATGTGGGCGCGAGACCTGATTCGGGGTCAGTCGCAAAAGAGAGTCAATGTGGGCCTTGACAGCGAATGACGAATCTGATTTTGCGCCAAGTTATTCACATTTTCGGCCGGAATCTATAAGACTCAAATGAAATGTCACAAATATTCATTACCCATACTTGAATTACAGTGCAACTTATTGAAAATAAAAGAGAAAGCACTTCGCCTAATTTTTCAGCAATTTAACAAAATTGGCTTGTTTACAGGCTTTTTTGGCAGCTGTCGCCATTTCATTCACAGAGTTATCCACAGCATCTGTGGGCAACTACTGAATTGGTTTCGAAACAAGCAGTTAGCTGGTAAACCTCGTTGCCATCTCAATGTGGAACGCATCCGGGATATGTTCCACGCTGACCAAGGTAGTTTATGTCTGAAGTACCACTAGAGCGATATTGCCGCGTCGCGGTGCCGGCACCGTTGCGACAGCTCTTTGATTACGCTGTGCCAGCCGCCATGCCCGATCCTGAGCCGGGCTCACGGGTGCTGGTCCCGTTCGGGCGTCGACAACTCGTCGGGGTTGTTGTCGCGTCTAATGTTCGGCCTGACGTGGATGCGCGCCGAATTAAAGCCGTAATCAGCCTGTTGGACAGCGAAACCCTGCTGGATGGTGAAGTGCGTGCCTTGCTTGACTGGGTTGCCGAGTATTATTTGGCGCCGCCCGGCGAGGTGTACGAAGCGGCTTTGCCGCGGTTGTTGCGGCAACCGCGCGAGGCCGAGCCGTTGCTGGCGACGATGCGCGCCTGGCGCCTGAGCGCTGCTGGAGAGCAAGCGGAAGACAGCCAATTCAAACGGGCCCCGGTTCAGGCAGCCATCGTTGCAAGGCTGCGCGGTGGTCCTGTTGCCCAACAGCTGCTGCTGGAAATCGGTGGCGGCGCGCGTGGGGCCATTGCCCGGCTCGAAGCCCTGGGCCTGCTGGAGTCAGTGGAATTAAAACCGGTGCCTGAAACCGGTGACATAGTCAGCACCTTGGCGCCGCCGGCGCTAATGCCTGGCCAACAGGTCGCCGTGGACCGCATAGGCTCGCGTTTGGATGGTTATCATTGTCACGTTTTGCATGGTGTGACCGGTAGTGGCAAAACCGAAGTCTACCTGTCATTGATTGAGCGACTCCGGGCAGCCGATCGGCAGGTGCTGGTGCTGGTGCCCGAAATCGGCCTGACACCGCAACTCATGCAGCGGTTTCGTCAACGGCTGGGCCCCGACAGGATCGTGGTATTACATTCAAGCTTGACCGATACCGAGCGCATGAACGCCTGGTTGGGTGCGCGTGCCGGTGATGTCGATGTGGTTATCGGCACACGTTCGGCCGTGTTTGTGCCATTGCCCAGACTCGGCCTGATCGTGGTTGATGAAGAGCATGATGCTTCCCTCAAGCAGCAGGACGGCGTGCGTTACCATGCCCGAGATGTGGCGGTAATGCGCGCCTATAGAGATGCTATTCCGATTGTGCTGGGTTCAGCAACGCCGTCCATGGAGTCCATGCACCGATGCAAGGTCGGTCAATATCATTATCTTGCCATGAGTGATCGGGCGGGAAATGCCCGTTTGCCGGCAATACGGCTGCTGGATATGCGCAAAACCTCGTCCCCGGACGGCTTGTCGCCGCAGTTGGTTGAGCGCATGGAACAAACCATTACAGGTGGTGGCCAGTGTATTGTTTACCTGAACCGCCGTGGCTTTGCCCCGGTAACCATGTGTTATGACTGCGGCTGGATCAGCCAGTGCCCGCGATGCGAAGCGCGCCTGGTGTTTCACAAGTCTTCATTACGTCTACGATGCCATCATTGCGGTCACGATGTGCCGGCGATTGAACAGTGCCCCGGTTGCGGTGGAAAGAACCTTAACCCCATCGGCGAGGGTACGGAAAAACTGGAAGCCAGCCTGGCGCAACGTTTACCGGGGGCCCGGGTTCGACGCCTGGACCGGGATACCACGACCAGACGCGGTGAACTGGAGCGTTGCCTGGCTGATATGGCAAACGGCGATGTGGATGTTCTGGTCGGCACACAAATGCTGTCCAAGGGCCATGACTTCCCGGGCGTAACACTGGTAGGCGTAGTCAACGCGGATTCCGGCCTGTACTCGGTAGACTATCGGGGTACCGAAACCCTGGTGCAGCAAGTGATGCAGGTAGCCGGTCGGGCGGGACGAGCAGAGCGCGCAGGTGAGGTATTGATTCAGACATGGCATCCTGAGCACCCGGTATTTCACTTCCTGCGCCAACATGATTACCCGGGTTTTGTAGACCAGGAGCTGGACTTGCGCGAAACAGCCCAGTTTCCGCCTTGCAGTTACCTGGCGGTATTGCGTGCCGAGGCAGTCGACGGAGAGGCGGTCATGACTTTCCTGGGAAAAGTCTATTTGTTGATATCAGCAAACGCAGTTGCCGGGGTCGTTGTGAATTCACCGGTACAGGCGCCAATGTGGAGACGGGCTGGCAAGTATCGTGGCCAGTTATTGATCCAGGCGGCTGATCGACGTCCTTTGCACCAACTGCTTCGCAGGAATTTGCCGACCATTGAAAACCTGAAAACCGGTCGAAAGGTCCGATGGTCACTGGATATAGATCCAATTGACCTTTATTAACCGCGGTCTTCCTGTAAGCGCCGGGAACGTTGTGCCGCGTTGACAGGCTCCGGGATTTTCCTTAACTTGGCCTGTAAGAAAAAGTCTTTTTGGAATTGTCAGTGCAGTTGTTGCATACTTTGCCAACGATTTTGATTTGCCAAAGACAGTATCCGGCGGAGCGGGTCACAGGAGACTTGCTCCAATAAATAACCCGGAAATAACATTACTACAATTATTCCTGCGCGACTCGGTAGCAATAAAAATTATATTAACTGTTGCTATAGCCCAGGGTGTACACGTGCAAACCGAAGACCTGCCCGAAAGAGGCGCGGAGCTTCGTGTATTGCACCTGCAATAGAACACTCCTGTTCATGGCACCTTGTAGGGTTTGAAATCCGGTTCGGTCTGCTGAATTTGATGAACCGGATGCAGCACTATTGTGGAAACTGAAAGTGCCGGATTGTTTTATGCTGATTAAATCAGGATTCAAAAATACGCGAGCGGCAAGACTGCCTGCGCCTTTCGGCGTCGCGGTCCGGGAGTGACAGCGTAATGTCATCGGTAAAGCTCGCCAAGTTAACTGCGCCTGCGCCAAAGCTGGTCAGCGAACGCAAGCGTTTGTTCGCGCAACTCGATGCTTCGAGGGATAAACCGGTCGTCTGGTTGTCCGCTGCAGGGGGATCCGGCAAGACCACGTTAATCTCAACCTACCTGCGGGCCAAGCGGTTTTCGCCGTTGTGGTACAAGATTGATGAGGGTGACGCGGATATCGCATCGTTTTTCAAGTACATGACACTGCTTGCCACCGCGAACCTGACCAGGGGTGAAGTCGACTTGCCGCAATTCCGGCCGGAATACCTGGAAGGCCTGAATGCTTTTGCCAGAAATTTCTTTCGCCAGTTTTTCGAACAGATTTCTGCACGCGGAGTGCTGGTGCTGGATAATTTCCAGGAAGCAGGAGCGGATTCGTCAATCATCGGGTTATTGCCGGTAATGGTTGAAGAACTGCCACCGGGCAGGCAGATTGTCGTTGTCAGTCGTCATGATCCGCCGGAAAGCCTGTCGCGACTTATGCTCGCCGGAGAAGTTGAGCTTGTTAATCGCGATGCATTGCGTCTTACCGATGACGAGTGTGCCGAGATTATTCGATTGCGCTGTACGCGACAAACCGCGACACAGGAACAGGTGCGGGCGGTGAACCAGGCATCCAATGGCTGGATGGCCGGCCTCATTCTTCGCATTGAAAACTGTAACGCCGGGGGCCTGCTTGAAAATATTGACTCCTATCCTTCCCGCAAGGCCGTGTTTGAATATTTCAACGGCGAGATCTTTGATCGTCTTGAGCCGGCTGAACAGGAGTTGCTGCTGGCAGTTGCCTATCTTCCGGCAATTACTGTTGAATCAGCGAGACATCTTTCGAGCAACCCGGCAGCCGGGCAGTTGCTGAGTGGTCTTGCCGAGCGCAACTACTTTACCGTTGAGAGCAGCGATTACTCTCCTGTCTTCGAGCTTCACCCGTTGTTTCAGCAATTCCTGCGTGATCGACTTGAGCAGGATGTAGGCCAGGCGAGCGTGTTGCGCCTGATCGCACGATCCGCGGAGGTATTGCAACGACAAGGTATGGTCGAAGCGGCCATAGAACTGATGATCAAGGCAGGTCAATGGCATGCCGCTGTACTGATGATTGGCGAGCAGGCGGAAGAAATGCTGTCTGAGGGGCGTGGATTGACCGTGGTTCGTTGGCTGGAAAGCATCCCGGAGGACATCCGTACCGAATCTGCGGATCTGAATTACTGGCTGGGTCTCGCCAAAACACCCTACGACCCGGCCTCGGCAAGAGAGTTATTGTCGCGTTCCTACGAGCAGTATCGGCCGACAGCCAATGTCCGTCGAAAGATTGAAATCTGGCGCTCGGTAATTTACTGCTATTTGCGTGAACGAAAGGATTACAGCCCGCTGGATGACTGGATTCAGGATGCCGTTGCCTACATGGAGCCCGGGTTCACCTTTCCTGACCAGCAAAGCAGTGATAACTTTGCCTGCGCCATTCTTGTCGCCCTGGCCTATCGTCAACCGGGTCATCCGGATATGGAGCGTTGGCTGGATCGGGCTGAAGAAGTGGTGATTCATGGTGAAGACGACCATATGAGGTTTATGGTCGGTTCTAACATACTTTTATACCATGCCTGGTATGGCGCGGAGCTGGCCAGGGCGGAAGCGGTGTTCAATGCTCTCGAATCACGCATCAATTCCGGTAAGGTTCTGCCACAACATTATCTTCACTGGTATGCGCTGGCGCCCACGTATCTGTGGATGTTGGCCCAGGTTGAGCATACATCGGATATGGTTGCCAAAGGGTTTGACTACGCTGACAGGACCGGTATTCATTTTCGTGATGGTCAGCTGTTGACCCAGCATGTTTACGCGGCTATTTCGCGCAAGGATTTCGTTGAGATTGATCGGGGCCTGGCGCGATTACAGGAGCGTTTGCAGCCTGGCCACCACTGGAGCTATTACGAGTACTATCACCTGAAAACCTGGGGTGCAGTGCTGCGGGGCGATGTTAACAATGCGGCAAAACTTGTGACCATTGCTGATGAAAATCTCTATGCCAGTGGCAACCGGTTTTTTTATATGCCACACCAGATGCTGCGCGCCTATGTTTATTATCGTCAGGGTAATACGGACAAGGCATATGAACTGGCCGATGCGGTTTACAGTGAGGCCAGCGAGATCAATGCCGGGGCGATTATATACAAGGCGTTGCTGATGAAGTACCGCATACACAATGTGCGATCGGAAAACGAGATCGGTAAAGGCCTGCTTGCTGAAATGTTGCGCATCGCCAGTCGTGCCAATATTCGTAACCATATCGAGTGGGACAACGCCGAAATGGCATCGATATATGCCGAAGCATTGAGCCTGGATGTGGAGACTGACTATGCTGTCTCCATGATCCGTCAGCGTGGCTTGTCGGTACCGGAAGACCGACCAGTACCCGGGAACTGGCCATTTGCCATACGCCTTCATGCCCTCGGAACATTCTCCCTGGAAATTGATGACAAACCGGTAACCGTTTCCGGCAGCGGTCAGAAGAAACCCATGCAGATACTCAAGGCATTCATCGGTTTCGGCCGCAAAGCCATCGCCGTGGAATCCCTGGTGTCGACATTGTGGCCTGATGCTGAAGGTGACGCCGGAATGAAAGTATTTCATACGACACTGCACCGGTTGAGAAAGTTGCTGGGTTATGATGATGCGCTGGTGTTGGCCAACGGCCAGCTGACGATGGATCCAAGGTTCTGGTGGATTGATGCCGATGTGCTTGAGCGTGAAATTGAAACATTAGCCCGGTTGTTGCGTACCGCACCCCAGGACAATGATGGCGCCGGAATCATGTCGTCGACGAGAATTATTGCCGAGCTCTACAAGGGAGACCTGCTGGCCCACGACGCTGACGCATTCTGGGCGTTGCCGCTGCAGACCCGATTGCGCAAACGGGCACTGTCGGCGATGCAGCAAGGTATCGCCCGTCTTGGTGAGCTGGGTTTATGGGACGCAGTTGAGCAGGTCTGCGAGTACGCGCTTGAAATCGATCCGGTGGCCGAGGTGTTTCACCGGGAATTGATGACTGCCCATATTGCCCGGGGTCAGCAGGCCGAGGCGATTCGCCAGTACCAGCAGTGCCGGGCCATGCTATCCCGAATCCTGAAAACCACGCCCGGCCCGGAGACCGTATCGTTGTACAAGACCATTGCGCCTGAGTAGGTCGGTCATCGAAAAATAGACCATTCGTTTGTCCGGGCAGGCAATTAACTCTACGCCCTATAACCCTGATCCATGCTGCAGGGTTACCCCAATCATCCCCAATCACACTCCCAAGTGACTGTTTATTAAGCATAAGTCTATTTGTAAGAGCTTTGTAATGCGTCCAATTTACAGTTGGCCCCGGTTGAGCAGCCCATGCGGTGAATCTGCTCACCGCAAAAATAAGTCCCGCGTGGAGAGTGGTCGGGACAGACAAGAATTCGTGACGAGGATCTGTGAAATCCAAACCTCAGTTAACGCAATATAGTGAAAGGGTGTGTAATGAAACTGTTCAAATCAATGTTTATCCTGATGATGTTTGCCGTGTCCGCTGGCTTAACCCACATGGCGTCTGCGAATGCTGACACCGAGGCCCAGGCCTTGTTTTTCGTGCCAGCTGATTCCGATTGCGGTGCTGAAGACTGAAAACCGCGCGCCGGCTATTCGAACGAGTATCACGGTAGTACACGCGCTGTTGGCGTGGTGTACATTTCTCTTCCTGGGGCTTTCGAAGCCCCATTTTTTTACTTGCTGTAGCCTGACACCATTTCCTTGATTGCCGGCATAACCACTTCTTGCCAGTCTTCGCGAAGTTGCTCCGTGAACTCGGGATCGCATTCGGAAACGGTTTTCACCAGCGAGTCGATCCAGCTCGCATAAAGTGCCGGGGGAATATTGAGATTTTCTTTGCCATGGCTGGTCTTGAGCCGGGCAACGGCATGGTTTGCCATGGCATTGCTGCCTGTCGCATAGTTTAGAACCGTTCCAAGGCCGTGGCGCAGCAGCTCCTTTTGTTTTTTGAAATCTGTTTTGGCGAAACGTTTCGGGACCTCGTCGTTGCTGGCGAGAAAGATTTCATAAAAACGGTCAAAGAACCTGTCTCCCAGCAGGCAGCGACCAAAACTGTTATGCACCCTGGCGACGGTTGATTTCTCTACCATGAATAGTCACCTCAAATCGTTAATGTTCGTTATCTGCCCGGGTATTGCGGGTCCAGGCAGGTCAGAGGAGTCGCGTGTTGTTATTCTTTTGGCAGGTAAATTGTTCCTGCATCACAAGCATAGCAGGAATAACCCGGAACGAAAGGAAGGGAAAAGAGTGCACCCCGGCCCGATCCCGGGCCAGGGTGTGAATGAAGTTATTTCTGTTTGCCAGGGTCGACCTGGAAGTAAATAAGCGGGATGACAAACAGTGTCAGCACGGTGGAGGCAATGGTGCCAAATATCAGCGATACCGCCAGGCCACCAAATACCGGGTCGACAATAATCACCAGTGTGCCCAGGACAATCGCCATGGCCGTAAGCATGATCGGCCGTAACCGGGTCTGGCCGGCCTTCAACACGGCCTCCTGTACTGTGTGCCCGCTGCGCTGGTACTCGAGTATGAAGTCAATTAACAGCAGTGAGTTGCGCACAACAATACCGGCCAGGGCGATAACACCGATCATCGATGTGGCGGTGAAGTATTGACCCATAATGGTATGACCCGGCAGTACGCCGATGATGGTCAACGGAATTGCGCCCATTACAATCAGCGGGATCCCGAATGACCGGTAGTAGCCAACCAGCACAAGGTAAATCAGGATAATGGCGACACCAAAGGCCGAGCCCAGGTCGCGGAACACGTCCAGTGTCAGGCGCATTTCACCATCCCAGCGCAGGCTGTAGCCAAGAGCATCTGGCTTGGACATAAAGTATTGCTTGAGTTGAACGTCACCGGGCAGTTTGTGTTCACCCAGGTATTGCCACATCTTCAATACTGCATAGACCTGGCTGGTGGAACCCAGTTCGCCGGTAACGTAAACAACTGGCCGCTGATCCTTGTGCAGAATGGTCTTTTCTTCCTGCTGGGTACGGATCTCGGCAATGTCGGTCAATAATACCTGCCGCCCCTGCGGGTTGTTGAAAAAGATCTGTTTCAGGTCCGCGGCCTGGGTGCGGTCAGCAACGGGAATGCGGAACTCGATGGGAACCGGCTCCTTTTCGAATTCCATGCGCAGGCTGCCGGCCTTGTAACCGGCCAGGAAAGCATGCAGGGATTCGGCTACCTGGGCCGGGGCGATACCGGCGAGCAGGGCCTTTTCCCGGTTGACGACGATTCGGTAACGCTGGCTGTCATCATCCAGGCTGTCGTCAATGTCTACGACATCATCGGTGTGAGCAAAGACGTTGTCACGAATATCGGCTGCCAGTTTTTGCAGTGTCTCGTAGTCCGGGCCATAGAGTTCGGCCAGGATGGTGGCACGTACCGGTGGTCCCGGTGGATCTTCGACTAACTTGATATTGGCACCGGTCTCCGTGGCCAGCGCGGTCATGGATTCGCGCAAGTCCAGCACAACGTCAATTGATGACTGGCTGCGACTGTGCTTGTCGCGCAGGTTAACGCGTACTTCAGCCATGTGCGCGCCGCGCTTCAGGCTGCTGCCACGCAACAGGCCATTGAAATCGACAACACCGGGTTCGCCAACCGTGGTCTCGTAGGTTTGCACTTGCGGGTGCTGGCGCAAAATGTCACCAACACGTCGCGCAACCCGGTCGGTTTCTTCCAGCGCCGTACCGTTGGGCATGTCAATGGTGACGTTAAAGGTGTTGGTATTGTTCTTCGGCAGCATCTTGAACAACACCAGGTTGAAGGCGGGCATGGCCAGAACCAGAAGCATGGCTGTACCGACACCAATAAAGAAGCGCTTGCGTATTTTGGCGCTGCCCAGCAACGCTTCCATACCGCGCGTATACCACTGCTCAAGTTTTCCCTGGGAGTGGTCATCACCATGTCCCGGTTCACACTTGAGCCAGCGATACGCCGCCCAGGGCGCGACGGTGTAGGCGATAATCAGCGAAGTGATCATGGCCACCGGTACATTGAACGGAATCGGCCCCATGTAAGGACCCATCATGCCTGTGACCCAGGCCATGGGCAGAAACGCCAGGATGACAGTAAACGTGGCGAGGTTGGTGGGCCTGCCGATTTCATTAACGGCGTCAATCACGCCATGCAGCTTGTCCACACCCTTGCGCGCATAATGCCGGAATATGTTTTCGACAACCACGATGGAATCATCCACCAGCAAGCCAAGCGACAGGATCAGGGCGAATAGCGTAATCCGGTTGATGGATTGGCCGGTGACAAATCCCACGGTCAAAACGATAAACAGGATCAGCGGGATTGTCAGGGTAACAATACCGGCGGCACGCCAGCCGAGGAAGATCACCAGCAGTCCGACAACCGTGGCAATGGCAATGGCCAGGTGCTCCATGAGTACGTTGACTGCATCTCGAGCACGGGCGCCATCATTTCGGGTAATATTGACCGAGACATCATCGGGCACGATGCTGGTGCGAATGGTTTCCAGCTGTGCCAGCACTTCTTCGGCCACGGTAACCGCATTGGTACCGCCGCGCTTGGCGATAGCGATACTGATTGCTGCTACTTCGTAATCTTCCGGGCGCTTGCCATCATGCGCCGGGCCATATCCGATGCGATGAACCGTATCAATTTCGCCCGGGCCGTCTGTTACCGCGGCGATGTCCTTGAGATATACCGGCCGGTGTTCGCGCAGGCCCACCACCAGCAGGCCGACATCCCTGGCATTTCTCAACGAGCCGCCGGCAGATACTGTAGTTACGCGGTTATGGTTGACCAGGCTGCCAGAGGGAATATCGATATTGGTGGCTTCCAGTGCCTGGCGAATTTCCAGCAGGCTGATGTTGAAGCGTTTCATGCGGTCGAGATCCAGGTCGACATTGATCTGCCGCGGACGACCGCCGTGTATAAACGATATCGATACGTTGTCCATGCGTCGCAGGTATTCGAGTACGTCGTTTCCTGTCTGGCGCAACTGATAGTCATCACGCGTCTGCGATGACAGCGATATGGTCAGGATCGGAACGTCATTGACGTCGACGGGTTTGATCAGGGGCTGTTGTGTGCCGGGTGGCATGCGATCAAGGTTGCTCATGATCCGGTCATAAAGCTTGACCAGTGAGTCTTCCATGTTTTCGCCAACATAAAACTGCGCGCTGACAACGCCAACAGAGTCCATGGCCATGCCGTAGGTATGCTCAACGCCGTTCATGCCCTGCAATATGGCTTCGAGCGGCTTGACAATCAGTTGTTCGATTTCCCTCGGCGTGGCGCCGGGCTTGGCAATAATAATGTTGGCTGCCGGTACAACAATTTGTGGGTTTTCCTCGCGCGGCGTGAAAATAAAGGCGAGCACGCCGGTAATCAGCGAAAAGACAATAATCAGCAGCGTCAGCTTGTTGTTGACAAAAGCCCGGGTCACGCGCCCGGCAATATTCAAAGATGTATCGTTGGACATGACTGAATTCCTTGTTGCCGGGTTCAACGGGCTACCGTGATCGGGCTGCCGTCGCGCACTTCGTTCAATGAGCCGGTTACCAGTGTTTCGCTGCCGTTCAGACCGCTGAGCACCTGTTGCTGGTCGCCATGGACTTTTCCGGGCCGGATCATGCGAAACCGCGCCTGGCCATTATCGAATACAAACACCCCGGGTGTACCGTTTCTCGAGACAATTCCGGACCGTGGTACCGTCAAGGTGCCGTTGCCATTGTCCGAAAGCACGGTTGTGGATCGTTCAAGTGTCGGTAGCGGCGTTGAGGATGTAACCCTGGTATCGTGTCCGCAGCCGCTGACGAACAGGGTTGTACCCAGCATTGTCAGTATCATGGCTAGTTGTGTATGAATACGGTTATGTAGCTGCATGATTATTCTCCCTTGGTGGCCGCGGAATTACCAACAGCGAGTGCCAGTGCAGCGTCAGCCAGTTCGTATTCGAGTCCCGCTGACAACGCCTCGGTCCTGGTTTGCACAAGCGCGGCTTCAGCTTGCAGCAGGTCAATGAGAATGGTGCGGCCCTGGCCGTACCGACGTTGTACTTCGGTTACCGCGGATTGGGCGCGACCAATTGTGTCATTGGCAATCAGCAGGCGGTCAGCAGCAATCTGTTTTCGGCTGATCGCGGTGCGTACTTCCTGCGCCACCTGCAGGCGTTTTTGTTCCAGTTGTTTGCCGGCTTCGGCCACGGCCTGGTGTTCGGCACGTATGCCGTAATAGTCGCTGCCGCCATTGAACAGGTTCAGTTGTACGTATGCGCCCGCATTCCAGGAATCGGCTTCGCCGAAGTCGCTGTCATAGTGGTCACGGTTGGCGGTCAGGCCGACCACCGGGTGCAGCTTGCCCCTGGCACCGCGCAAACGCGCAAGTGCAGCCTGTTCCTGTGCTTTCACGGCTGCCAGGTCAGGTCGTTGCGCCAGTGCCCTGGCTACCAGTGCATCAGCATCGGTGACGGCAGAAATGACCGGGGCAACCCAGCTGACCGGTGTGTACGATTGCCCGGCCTGGTTGCCGAGTATGGTGCTTAACTGGAGTTGTGCGGTTTCGCGTTGCTGACGAGCCTGGGCCAGCGCGCCTTTCATTCTTGCCAGGAACACTTCGGCGGTCAGTTGATCAGACTTGATGATGCGGCCTTCGCGTGTCAGTCGGCGCGTGGTGGCCACGTGTTGTTCGCCGGCCTTTACTGCGTCGGTGGCAATATCAAGCCCGGCATCGGCCGCCTGCAGGGCACGGTAGGTGCTGGTGACCTGGTAGCGAACCAGGTCTCGGGTAAAGCGGAAACCCAGGTCACCGGCTTCACTCATTGCACGTGCGCCGGCAATGCCGGCGAGGCGCTGGCCGCCGGTATAGATGGGCCAGTTCAGGTTCAGTCGAGTGGTTTGCAGTGTAACCTCTTCAGGTTCGTTGAGGTTTTGCGCGCTGAAATCCGTAGCCGGGTCTACGCTTCGTGTCATCAACCGGGCTGCGAATACATCGAGCGGGTTATCGCTGTTCGTATGGAGGTAGTTCAGGTTAAGTTGTGGCCACAGGCTGCCCTTGGCCTGGCTTAGCCGTGCCTTGGCAGACTCGGCCCGGGCTTCGGCGCCGGCAATGACCGGGTTCTGGCTCAGGGCCTGGTTAATGGCTGCATCAAGGGAAAGGGTTTCGGCAGCGATAATGCCGGGGCCGGGCCAGAATACGGCCGCGACCAGCAAAGATTGCAAGGCAAGCGGTAGGCGCATGGATTACTCCTGTTAGTTAGACCATCTCCTTCCTTCCTGCCCTCTGCCGGCCTGTTTTTGTTGTTGCCGGTCAGGCTCGTGAATATAGGGGCAATTATTTCAAATTCAAGTGAATAATTTATACACCCCCAAAAGGCTTTAATTCCACCAGAAAAATTACGGCAAAAAGTATCAAGACCGGGAATTCATTAAACCAGCGAAAGAACACATGGCCGTGGGTATTGCGATCTTGCTTGAAGGCTTTCATAAGTTTTCCGCAATATAAATGATAGACAATGAGAATGATTACCAGTCCCAGCTTGATGTGCAGCCAGGCGCCGGTAAAACCATAGCCCAGCCACAGCCATAAACCAAAAACGATGGTCAGGATTGCACCTGGCGCCATGATGCCGAAATACAGTTTCCGCTCCATGATTTTGAAGCGCTCGATGCTGACCTGGTCTTCCGACATGGCGTGATAGACAAACAGCCTTGGCAGGTAGAACAGTCCGGCAAACCAGGTGACCATAAATATAATATGCAGTGATTTTACCCAAAGCATGTTCAGGCCCTCCATCGATAGTAGACAAAATCCATTTCCGGGCAGGGTGCACCCAGCTGCGTGCAGACCGTGCTGATCTGTCCGCGATGATGGACCGCGTGGGTCATTATGTGGATTAACCCGTCGGCGACGGCGACGGTTCGTTGGTTGCCCGCTGACGTGTAGGTCTGGTCGCCGGCGAACCAGGCATCGGCCTGTGTATCGAGCCAGTCGTGAATGTTATTGAACTCATCCACAACTGCCTGTTTCAGCTGATCCCAGTCGCTGTAAAGCAGCACATCATAACCGGTTGCCTTGTCAGCCTGATCTTGCAGACGATATTTCCAGTTGCGCGTGCACACCAGGATGTGATCAACCGTCTTGTGTATATCCCTGAAAAACAGGCCGCGATCTGCTCGGCGTTGTTCATCATCAAGCGTATCCAGTGACTTGAACAGTTCGTTCATGGCCCAGGCCTGGTAGCGGGCCTGGTCAACAAAATAGTCTTTCATTGCGTATTTGCCTTTATTGCCAACAGTGTGTTGATTTTGGATGTGATGGTATCAATATTCAGTGTACCGATATGCCGGTAGACGACCTTTCCGGACGGGTCGAGCAGAAAATGTGCCGGTGTTGCCTGGACCCGGCCGAATGCGGATAGCGTATCACCTTGCACGTCGAGCGCAACCGGCCACGGCATGGCCATCTTGTCGGCATAAGTGATAACGGCATCGGGACGATCGTAAGGCATGGCGACTGCAATCATTTCCAGCCCGTGGGGATGAAGTGCCCGGTACATATCAGCCAACTCGGGAACCTCACGGATACAGGCCCGACAACTTGTCGCCCAAAAATGTACCAGCAATGGCTTGCCCTTGTAGTCAGCAATGGTTGGCCTGTCGCCATTGATCAGCGTGAACCGTGTGCTGCTGTGGATGACTTGGTGCTCATTGTCCATTTTCCAGGAAAGCCAGAAAAACAGGGCATGTATCAGTACCAGGAGAGCCAGGAGTAAAAGCAGCTTGGCGGGTTTGTTGAAATGCATGTATGAAATGCCGAGTTGATTCTGTTATGGGCTTGTGTGCGATTACCCGGGCAAGTGAACCATGCTTGCGACGATCAGGCAATACAACCTGTTCGTGTGACACTGTGCCAACTACTCCAAGAACAGGGCAATAACATCGTTGAGAAATCGTCGGCCGGTCTCCGTCGGCCGGACATGATCATCATCGGAGTATTCCAGCCAGCCGCGATCAACAGCCTGCCTCAGAGGCTGCTCGATTTCGCTCTGACCCAGCCCCGTGTAATGCTCAAAGCCGGATATCGTGAAACCATTGGCCAGGCGAAGGCTGTTGAGCATGAACTCAAAACAAAGGTCGGCCCGGTTCAGTGTCCGGGATTCAGTTGTGCATTGTACTGAGCCAGCTGTTTCCATGTAGTCACGTGGATGCCGGCGCCGGGCAAAACGTCGTATGGTCCCCGGCGATGTCAGTTTGCTGTGGGCGCCGGCACCAATTCCCAGGTAGTCACCAAACTGCCAATAATTCAGGTTGTGTTGGCACTGTCTGCCAGGTAGTGCCCAGGCCGAGACTTCGTAGTTTTGAAACCCGGCTACAGCAAGTTCGGTGAAGAGCGCCTGTTGCATGTCCCACAGGGTGTCGTCATCTGCGACCGATGGCGGCCGGTTGGCGAACTCGGTGTTGGGTTCAATGGTTAACTGGTAAAGCGACAGGTGCGTCGAACGATAGGCCAGGGCGGTTCGGATATCAGCCAATGCCTCGTCGACAACCTGCTCCGGCAAGCCAAACATCAGATCCAGGTTTAGGTTGTCGAAACCGGCTGTACCGGCAGCCTCGATGGCCCGATGCGCATCATCGGCACAGTGTATCCGCCCAAGTGTCCGGAGTTTGTCGTCATCGAAACTTTGTACACCGATGGAAAGCCGGTTAATGCCGGCTTCGCGATAGGCGGCGAAGCGCTGGTTGTCACTGGCTCCGGGATTGGCTTCGAGTGTGATCTCGCAACCAGGCAGCAATGCCAGCCTGCTGCGCAACCCCTGGACCAGGCGCTGAACAGCGTTGCCACTCAGCAGGCTGGGCGTGCCACCGCCAATAAAAATGCTGCTGATGCGCCGGCCCCATATACGGGGAAGCTCCGATTCTAGGTCGCGCAGCAATGCATCAATGTATTCGTTTTCAGGCAGCGTATCTCTTAGTGGATGGGAATTGAAATCACAATAGGGACACTTTCGTATGCACCAGGGTACATGGACATAAAGCGAGAGCGGAACAACGGGGAACGATTCCATGGCGGCATCAACAGTATAGTCACCGGGATTATACTGCCATGCCCGCATTACGGAACAGCGGTGTTTACCAACTATCAGTTCAGGTAGCCGATACCTTTTATGGATTCATGGCGCTTTTTCATCAGGGATAATTGATGAATGGCACCCTTGTGACCTTTCCTGGCGGCCTTGTCATACCAGGCCATGCTCAGTTCCAGATCGCGTTTAACCGTCGAACCGGTTCCGTACATGTACCCGAGCTGGTACTGGGCATCGGTGTCACCGGCTTCGGCCATGGATTGTAGTTGTGCAATTGCATCACCGTGATTGCCGTTGACCATGTTTTTAATGAATTCCGATCCCGGATTATCGGCCGCGTTGGTTGTAGCGGTCATGCATAACAGGGACAGGATCATTATTGATTTTCTCATTACAGTTCCTTTTTTTGGCAAATAGTTTTTAAACCGATGGTTCTTTATAATCTAAAAGCCCGGGAGGCTGTTGTCATATTGTGCAAACTATTGTTGCAGAATTGAAAACTGCTATTTACGGCAGTAAAAAGGAGAAATCAGCTGTTGGCACCAATCGCGCCAAAGACAGTGACGGGTGGAATTACGTGTTTACACGAACCAGCAATTGGCAGAGTTGTTTCAATGCCTGGCCGCGATGGCTGATAGCATTCTTGGTGGCTGGGTCCAGTTCAGCCGAACTGCATTGGTGTGTGGGCACATAGAAAACCGGGTCATAACCGAAGCCGTTTTGTCCACGCGGCTCAAGCAGAATGCGTCCTTCCCAGGTTCCCTGGCAAATCAGCGGCGTCGGGTCTTCGGCATGTCGCATGTAAACCATCAGGCACTGGAATCGTGCGCCACGCTGCGTTTCGGGCACATCCCGAAGTGCGTTCAGCAGCTTGTTCAGGTTTTCGACATCACCGGCACCCTTGCCAGCGTAGCGCGCCGAGTAAATACCCGGCTGACCATTGAGAGCATCGACCTCAATCCCGGAATCATCGGCTATGGCCGGCAGGCCGGTGTGAGCTGCGGCATTGCGGGCTTTCAAAATAGCGTTTTCCACAAAAGTCAGGCCGGTTTCTTCTGCATCGACTACGTTGAACTGGCTTTGAGGCACAATGGTTATGTCAGTGTCAGCCAGCAGTGCCTGGATTTCCCTTACTTTGCCGGTATTGCTGCTGGCCAGCACGATATCACTCATCCTTGCAGTGCCTTTCGCTGTTCATCAAGCAGCCTGGTGATACCGGCTTCGGCCAGTTCAGTCATGGCCAGCATTTCTTCGCGGCTGAAAGGTTCGGCTTCAGCGGTGCCCTGGATTTCAATAAAGCGCATGCTGTCATCCATAACCACGTTCATGTCGGTCTCGGCATTGGAGTCTTCCGGGTAATCCAGGTCGAGTATCGGTGTGCCCTGGAAAATGCCCACAGATACAGAAGCGACCAGGTGCTTGAGCGGGTGTGCCGCCAGTGAGCCATTTTCCACCAGGTGGCTGAGGGCATCGTGCAGGGCGACACAACCACCGGTAATGGAAGCGGTGCGGGTGCCACCATCAGCCTGGATCACGTCACAATCAACGGTAATGGTGTGTTCGCCCAGTGCTACCAGGTCCACTGCGGCGCGCAGTGAACGGCCAATGAGGCGCTGGATTTCCATGGTGCGACCACCCTGTTTGCCTCGCGCGGCCTCACGGTCCATGCGCTGGCCGGTCGAACGCGGCAGCATGCCGTATTCGGCGGTTACCCAGCCCTGGCCGGTATTGCGCAGAAACCTCGGAACCTTTTCTTCGACAGTGGCGTTGCACAATACCTTGGTGCGACCAAACTCCACCAGCACCGAGCCTTCGGCGTGGCAAGTATAATTACGGGTTATCTTGATATTGCGCAGTTCGTCTGTTTGTCTGCCGCTTGGTCTCATGGGCCTTGTGCTCGTCAGGAATTTCGGGCTAGCGAGTGTAGCCAAAACACCGGGGGATTCCTACCGCCGCCACCCGGAGGATACCCGGGATTTGAAGTTTACCGACAAGCTATTTTTGGGATTTTTTCTTGAGAAAATCTTCCAGCTCGGCAATTTCACTGCCGATATCCTTGCGCTTGTCTGGGTGGGCGGGTTCGACTTCGGTTGTGGCTGAATCCGGTTCGTCAGCGGGCAGGTGGTCAGGTTCGGGTTTTGAAGCAGCTCGTCGGCGGCTTTTGGCCATAGCCTGTTCGCGCAGCACGTCTTCGGTGATTTCCGTTTTGAAACCCTTTTGCAGTGGTGGCTTGGTGGTGGCCCGATCCTGCCATTTAAGCGCAATTATGGAAATATTGTCACAGCCCGCACCCATCTTGTCTTCAACCGTGTGCAGGATATTTTCAACCGCCTCTTCAATAGATGTATTTTCCAGATGCGCCGCCAGTTGCGGCGATGGCAGTCCTTCCCAGACGCCATCACTGCATAACAGCAGGTAATCACCAGTGTGCAAGCGGGTTTCCTTGCCCAACGTGATTTTCGGCTTGTTACTGGAACCGATGCATTGGGTGATATGACTCTTTTGCGGATGAGTGCGAATCTCTTCCTTGGCGATCAGTCCTTCGCTGTACATACGCTCGACAACGCTATGGTCTCTGGTGCGCTCAATGACCGTGCCGCCACGAATATGGTACAGCCGGCTGTCACCCACGTGGGCCCAGTAGGCATAACCATCCTGTACCAGGCAGGCGACACCGGTGGTGCGAGGTTTGGCATTGTCCCCAAGCACGTCACGTTGTGCCAGTACATTGTGATGCGCACCGAGCATGGCAAGCGCCAGGAACGCTGACGGCTCCTTGATAAAGCTGTTCTTGATTCCGAGGTACGAGCGAATCACGGACTCGGTAAACACCTCGGCGGCCACGTCGCCACCGCGGTGGCCGCCGAGCCCATCGGCAAGCACCATGAGAATGGAATTCTCACGTTCGGCATAGGCAATGCGATCCTGGTTGCTTTTGCGACCGCCTTGCAGGGAGTATTGGGACAGGCTGTATATCAATGTTCAGTACCTTGATGTTTATTTGACCAACAGGCCCAGGGCCTTTTTGTACCAGGGGCTGGCGGCCGCCGGTCCCGTATAGTCTTGTTCGTTCAGGAATTCGAGCAATTGCCAGGCGGTTTGCGGCCTGTCTGCATGGTGCAGTTGCAGGCACCAGTCCACCGCATCCAGCAGTTGTGCACTGTAATTGCGGCCAAACGAGGTAATTGCCGCCGGTTTCAGCTTGTCCTTGACGATCCTGTCGGTCGCCGGTGGCGGCGCCTTGCCAGCCATGCACGCATACATTGATGCGCCGAGCGCGTAAAGATCGGACCACGGGCCAACAGACTTGTGCTGGTGTTGTTCAATGGGAGCGAAACCCTTGGTCAGGGTATGTGGCCCGGCGTTGGACGGGTCCAGTGCATCCCGCGCTGCACCAAAATCCAGCAATAACGGTTTGCCGCCCGGGCGCAGAAAAATGTTGGCCGGCTTGATGTCCAGGTGCAGCAGGTTGTTTCGGTGCAGTTCGTCCAGTCCCTTGAGCAATTCAGGGAACACAGTGCGAATGAATTTTTCCGACAGGCGACCATTATATTGCTTGATAAAGTGGCGCAAATCCTTGCCGTATTCATAGTCCATGACCATGTATACGGTGTTGTTGGCCCGAAAGAAATTGTGTACCCGAACAATATTGGGATGTTTGAGCGTGGCCAGTGCTGACGCTTCTTCAAGAAAGCGTTTGAAGCCGATGGTGAAGTGCCGGCGATGCTCCTCCGCGAGACAGTGAACCGAATCATCCCGGTTGCGACTGGCAATGGCGCCGGGCAGATATTCCTTGATGACTACTTGCTCGCTGTTCTCGAGATCGGTTGCCAGGTAAACCACGCTGAAGCCACCACCACCAAGCGTTTTGTCGATGCGGTAATGCTCAAGCAGCCGACCCTTGGGCAGCGCGTATTTGATTTTGGTGGCCATTACTTTCCGGGGCAATCAGGATTCATATATTAATAGATATACCATGACGCGGCCCCCGGCAATGGGTAGATGGCGAATAAATGAATGGCATATTTTTTCGCCCGGAATTCCGGTAAGGTTGTGGACTCCCCGAAAACCAGTGAAATACGAGGATCAGTCGTGGCCCGAAGCATGACCGCATTTGCACGCGTCCAGCGCAATACAGAATGGGGCGCCATGAGTATCGAGCTGCGCTCGGTGAATCACCGGTTCCTGGAACCGTCCCTGCGCCTGCCCGAAGACCTGCGCAGCCTGGAACCGGCTATCCGTGACCGCCTTGGCAAACGCCTGAACCGGGGCAAGGTTGATGTCGGTATTCGTTTCCAGGTGGGCGGAGAAGCGGCGCAAAGCTTTACAATTGATGAGCCGCTGATGAAGCGGGTGCTGGAAGCGGCGGCACTGGTGCAGGAGAAAGCGGATGACATTGCACCGCTCGCGGTCAATGACGTGTTGCGCTGGCCTGGACTGGTAATGCCACCGGATATTGATGAAGCAGGCCTGGCTGCCGCTGCCCTGGCGCTGGTTGACGAGGCGCTGGGCCAATTGCTGGCCGGTCGTGAGCGCGAGGGCGAGACGCTTAAACAGCTCATGGTTCAGCGGCTGGATACCATGACAGCCCTGGTGACCGGATTGCGCGACATTCTTCCTGAATTGCGCCAGGCTTATCGCCAGCGCGTGCTGGACCGGTTGGCTGATGCCAGGCAGGAAATGGACCAGGATCGGCTGGAACAGGAAATGGTGTTGCATGCACAGAAATCTGACGTGGACGAGGAGTTGGACCGGCTTGATACCCATATCAAGGAAGTGCGCCGGGTACTTGATCAAAAAGAACCCATCGGTCGGCGCCTGGACTTCCTGATGCAGGAACTGAACCGGGAAGCAAACACATTGGGTTCCAAGGCCAATGATGTTCGCCAGACAAACGTGGCAGTTGAGCTGAAAGTGCTGATTGAGCAGATGCGAGAGCAGGTTCAGAATATTGAATAATTGACTGAAACCCGTCGGTACGCATGACCTGGCAAGGAGTGATGCGCTTCCGGCACAGCAAGCGAGGACAGAATAATGAGATTCATCGGAATATTGGCAATACTTGCCGGTATCATATTGATTGCACTAAAGCTGGCGGCATTTGCGCACCCGGCATTGGCGGTCATTGATACATGGGGAGCCATGATCGGTTGGGTTATACGAGGCAGTCTCATTGTTGCCGGCCTGGTCCTGGTGGTGATTGGTCGTCCGAAAAGACGTCGTAAGGATATTTCGGACGAAGAAACTATCATGCTGTAATCGGGTTGCCGGGGACCTGTTTTGCATCCGGTTTTGATCCCGGGCCGCCTTTGCATGATGAATGCAACATTTAAAGATCATTTCTCGGGCCACGCCGGGGACTACCGGCAATTCCGCCCCGATTACCCGCAAGCGCTTTTTTCATACCTGGCAGGTATTGCGCCAACACGTGAGCGGGCATGGGATTGTGCGACCGGTAACGGCCAGGCCGCCGTGTCATTGGCATCCTGGTTTGGCGATGTTATCGCTACCGATGCCAGTGCCGAGCAGGTTGCCAGCGCGACGGTGGTTGACGGTGTCAGCTACCGGGTTGCCAGTGCCGAGAATTCCGGGATCAGCACTGAGAGTATTGATCTTGTCACTGTTGCCCAGGCGCTGCACTGGTTTGATCTTGAAGGCTTTGCCAACGAGGTTCAGCGCGTACTAAAGCCCGGCGGTATTCTTGCTTGCTGGACCTATGATCTGCTGCGTATTACGCCGGAACTCGATGCTCTGACTGCACAGTTATACGGTCCCGTATTAAAGGAGTACTGGCCTGCCGAGCGCAAGCTGATAGACAGCGGCTATCGAACCATTACCTTGCCCTTGAAAGAATTGCCGGCGCCGGACTTTGTCATGACTTCGCGCTGGGGTCTTGATCACCTGCTGGGCTACCTGGCCACCTGGTCAGCGGTGAAACGCTGCCAGCGTGCCACCGGTGCTGATGCTGTTGCACAAATGGCCGATCAGTTCAGGGAAGCATGGGGCGATACCGACAAACGTCAGGTAGAATGGCCGTTGTCCGTACGAATCTGGCAGAAGGGTGATCAGGCATGAGTGTCGTGAACCGGGACAAGGCGGAGCATTATCATTGGGGTGATGGCGCGGACGGCTGGCACCTGCTGAAAACCGATGCCATGAGCGTTATCGAGGAGCGCCTGCCTCCCGGAATGCATGAACAACGCCATTTTCACTCACTGGCACAACAATTTTTTTACGTGCTTGAAGGTAGTGCGACGTTTGAGCTGAATGGCGAAGTATTTGAATTGGCCCGTGGCGACGGTTTGCATGTACCGGCTCAAACACCGCACCAGGTGTTCAACCGGTCGGAACAGGATTTGCGGTTCCTGGTGATTTCACAACCAAAAAGCCATGGTGACCGTACCAATTTGTAAAGAGTATCCGGGTAGTTGATATGTTGCAGATAGTTCGCGCCGATCTCGGCGATTCATCCCATGCCGAAGCATTGGTGTACCTGTTAAATGCCTATGCCATGGATCCCATGGGTGGTGGCGAAGCACTCTCCGATTTCACACGGGCCAACCTGGCGGACCGGCTTAATGCGCGCGCCGATGCCTATGCCGTCCTGGCTTATGATGACGATGAGCCTGTTGGCCTGGTTGTCTGTATTGAGGGCTTTTCGACCTTTGCCTGCAAACCGTTAATGAATATTCATGATGTTGTCGTGCTGGCATCGCATCGTGGACGCGATATTGCCGGCAAGATGCTGGCCGAGGTGGAAACACTGGCCAAAGAGCTGGGGTGTTGCAAGCTGACGCTGGAAGTGCTGGAAGGCAATGGCCCGGCGCAGTCAGCGTATCGGCGTTTTGGCTTTGCCGCCTACGAGCTTGACCCGGCCATGGGTCAAGCCCGGTTCTGGGAAAAGAAGCTGTCGGTATAACGATCCTGTTTATTCGGACTTGTAGACCACGCCATCTTTCATGACAAAGCTGACCTGTTGCAGCAGCTTGATGTCACGCAGCGGGTCACCCTTGACGGCGACAATGTCGGCAAATTTGCCCGCGCTGATGCTGCCAAGTTTGTCTTCCTTGCGCAGCAGTTTTGCCGCCATTACCGTGGCAGACTGAATCGCTTCCATGGGTGGCATGCCCGCTTCCACCATGTACTGGAATTCTTTTGCGTTGTCACCGTGCGCGGAAACGCCACTGTCGGTACCAAAGGCGATTTTCACGCCGGACTTGTAGGCTTTTTTGAAGGTATTCTGGATCAGCGGGCCAATGCTTGCTGCCTTGGGTCGTACCACGGCCGGGAAGAAATCATCCAGCCTGGCTTTTTCTTCCACCCACTTGCCGGCAAGTATGGTCGGTACATACCAGGTGCCGTGTTTTTTCATCATGCTCATGGTCCTGCTGTCCATGTGCGTGCCATGTTCAATGGAATCAACACCGGCGCGAATGGCGCGCTGCATGCCTTCAACGCCATGCGCATGAACCGCTACCATGAAGTTGTAGTCTTTTGCCGTGCCGACAATGGCATCAAGCTCTTCACTGGTGAACTGGGCGTTGTCACCACTGGTAGCCAGGCTTAACACGCCGCCAGTGGCGGTAATCTTGATCAGGTCTGACCCGTCTTTATAGCGTTGACGTACAGCCTTGCGTGCTTCTTCCGGACCGTTGATGACACCGTCCTTTGGGCCCGGATCACCCTTGAGTTGTTGATTGACGCCATTGGTGGGATCGGCATGGCCACCGGTAGTGGCAATGGACTTGCCGGCGGTGAAAATTCGCGGACCGGCCACTTCACCTTTATTGATGGCATTGCGCAGCGAGATGGTGACGTTATAGCGGTCACCCAGGTCGCGCACGGTGGTAAAGCCGGCCATCAGTGTTTTTTCCGCGTAACCTACGGAGCGGTAGGCATAGTCCGCCGCATCCATGAAAAAGCCTTCCGAGTAACTCTTCTTGCTGAACTGCAATGCCAGGTGGGTATGCATATCCATGAAGCCGGGCATGACCGTGCTGTTCTTGAGATCAATTACCCGGGCGCCGGGTATGGATACATAACCGGCCTTGATCCCGGTTATGGTGTTATCGTGAACAACCACCGATACCTGCTTGCGCGCGGACTGGCTGATGCCATCAATCAGGCTGCCCGCGTGAATCACGGTGACCTGACCGTTGTCCGGTGAGGCTGATACGGGAGTCGACAGGAAAACGACGGAAGAGATGACCAGGACCATCAAACAACGAAACTTCATAATATAACCACTTGTTTTTGTCAGCAGAAATCACAAGTGTAATTTTAAATGCCAGGAATTCAAGGCAGGCGAATGCAAACGGTTCTCAGTAGCCAGGCCGGTTTTCCGCCGGGTCCTGAAGCGGGTAGCGCACGTTGTCATGCAACAGCGATACGAATTCCGATTCGGGAACAGGTTTGCTGAAATAATATCCCTGTACTTCATCGCAACCGTGCTCTTTCAGAAACTGGATCTGGAAGAATGTTTCCACGCCCTCTGCGATTACCCGCATGTGAAGGCTGCGCGCCATGGCGATAATTGTCCTTGTCAGGGCGCGATCGTCCTCGTTGGCGGAAATATCCCGGATAAAAGACTTGTCGATTTTCAGTGTGCTGACCGGAAACTGCTTGAGATATCCCAGGGATGAGTAGCCGGTACCAAAATCATCAATGGAGATATGAACGCCGAGCCGACTTAGTTGATGCAGTGTCTGGCTTGTGGCCTCGACATCCTGCATCAAAATACTTTCGGTAATTTCCAGTTCCAGCCAGCCTGGATCAAGGCCGGTATTTTTCAGAACCTCGGCAACGGTTGCCACCAGCCCGGGTTGCTGGAACTGACGAGCTGACAGGTTGACCGCCATGCGCACCGCCGGAAAGCCTTGTTGTTGCCAGGCGATATTGCGCGCACAGGCTGCTTCCAGTACCCAGTTACCGACCGGAACAATCAGGCCGGTTTCCTCCAGTATCGGTATTATCTGTGCCGGGAGCGTGGTCTGGTTTTGCCCGGATTGCCATCGAAGCAGGGCCTCCATACCAACTACCTTTCCGGTTTGCAGGCAAACCTTGGGCTGGTAATGAAGCTCGTATTCCTTTCGCTCCAGTGCCTGCCGGAGCCGGGTTTCGAGGGCCAGTCGCTCGGGTGTTAACAGGTCCAGGTTTCTGTCGTAAAACCGGAAATTGTTTTTACCGCGGTCTTTGGCGTGATACATGGCGATATCCGCCTGGGCAACCAGTTTCCTGGCTTCATTGCTGTTTTCGGGGCACAGGGAGATGCCGATGCTCGCGGTAACAAAGAACTCCCTCGTGTTGATGTACATCGGCTCCTTGATGTTCCGGAGGATGGTTTTTGCAACACCGGGGATATCAGCCTTGTTGGCCACGTCCGCGAGGATCACTGCAAACTCGTCACCACCCAGGCGTGCCACCGTATCGCCGTCGCGTATCGAGTTCTGCAGCCTGGATGCCAGGATGGTGAGCATCTGGTCACCGGTGTCATGACCCATGGTGTCGTTAATGTTTTTGAAACGGTCGACATCGATAAACAGTACCGCGATAAGACGATCGCTCCATTCGCTGCGACCGAGCATTTGTCTTAACCGGTCAAAAAATACATTTCGGTTCGGCAGGCCGGTAAGGTGATCATAGTGTGCAAGATGCCGGAGCTTTTCTTCAGCCTGCCACTGTCTCGAGATATCCTTGGCGATATGCACGGACGCAATATACTTTCCCTTGTCGTCAAGAATCGGTGAGGTGGTCACGAGCAGCGACAGGCCGGCACAGGACGAGTCTATAGTGGCCGTTGCCGGCTTTTTGAGTTGCATCGTTATTGCGTGCGGGCAGGTGTCGCTATTGTGATTGGCGCAGCCATACAATTCATGACAGCGCCGGTCGACCGGGGTATTCAGGTTGATGGCAAAATGTTTTTTGAGTGCACTGTTGGCCTTGATGATCCGGAAATCCGGATCGATAACGCAAACAAAATCCGGAATCGCGTTAAACGTATCGCGCCACTCCAGCTCCCTGGTTTTTGCCAGCTGCTCAGCAATATGCTGCCTGGTGAGGTCTATTGAATAGGCAATGATACCCTTGGGATTGCCATATTCATCCCGTAGCAGGGACATCGAAAGGTGGCATATAATTGTTCTGCCGCTGCTGTGCCTGCACTCCACTTTTTCATCGAGTATTCCGTTTATTTTCAGCGACAGGATCATTTTCTTTGCCCGGGTCGAAGACTGTTGTCGGGGAAAAAGTGAGCTGAAGTGCCTGTCGACAATCTGGGTATCCGGATACCCGAACAAGTTTTCTGCGCCGGCATTCCATTGCTTGATGAAACCGCCCAGGTTCATGGTTATCACCGCGTCATGTATCTGGTTGACAAGCTGATCCTGTGCGCGGGTAATGGTTTCTTTTCTTCTGAGCTCCCACGTGTATTGTCGGATCAGCCATAGTGAAACCGCCAGCAGCAAAAGATTGGCTGAAAACAGGATGGCCAGCATGGCGGTCTGGTTCCTTTTTGTTTCAAGACTGGCCTGTTCAAAATCCGTAACCAGGTCATTGGCGACACGGGCAAGAGCCGGAATGTTGGATTCGATATGTAACAGCGCATACCGGGTATCCTTGTCTTCAATCGGGCTGTTAATAATGGTGATCAGGGCATTGTGAACCAGTTGCCAACGTTGTTTGAGATTATTCAGGCTGGGCAGGGTGCTCAGCGGTGCCTTGTCGAGCTCGCTTCCCGATACGTTGCCGCCGTGCTCGAGCTTGTACAATGCTTCGTCAAACTGGTTTATCAGGCCGAGCAGTTGCTGTTTCCTGTTGTTAAACGGGATGTTGTTGGTATGACTGTAGTAGCGGATTTGTTGTGCAATCATCCGTTGGCGACCAGCAACGTTGATTGCCGCTGCATCATTACGGGCGCTGGATGTGTAGGCAAAAATGACGGCAATGGTTGCAATAACGCTGCACGCCAGCAGGGCAAGTAACAGGCTGATTTTGTATCGTAGAGAGCCAGGCATGATCCGTCGCCTTTACAGTTGCAGTCCCGATTGATTCCGAGTCAATTGATTCGCAGGCCCAGGGAACGCGGCACTTTGTCCGCGGCTGTCAGATAAGCATAGTCTATTCCCATATAAATTGTAGTTTTGGGTAACTACGCGAGTCAACAGAAAAATCTTGCCCAAGTTATTGATTTTGATTGTATTTCGAGTACACTGCGCAGCCTATGATTGAGCGCGGCAAATTGATTATTCTTTCCGCACCTTCGGGTGGCGGTAAAAGTTCCCTGGCGAAAGCCCTGATAGACGGAGATTCGTCGGTGGCGGTATCGGTGTCACATACCACGCGCGCGCCGCGTCCTGGCGAGCAAAATGGCGTGCATTATCATTTTGTAGATATCGATGAGTTCAAAAAAATGATCGCCGGCGACCGCTTCCTGGAGCATGCCCGGGTATTCGACAACTATTATGGTACGTCGGTGGACGCGGTCGAGTCGTTGCTGGCCGAGGGCAAGCATGTGCTGCTGGATATTGACTGGCAGGGCATGCGCGGCATCAAGGCGAGGTTGCCGGAGGCTTTGAGCGTATTCATCTTGCCGCCTTCCCGGGATGAACTGGAGCGGCGGTTGCGTGGTCGTGGCCAGGATTCCGAGGAAATCATTGCCCGGCGTATGCGTGACGCCGAATCGGAAATGTCCCATTACCATGAGTTTGACCACGTTATTATCAACGATGATTTTGCTGCCGCACTGACTGACTTGCAGGCCATTGTTGCCGGCGAGCCCGGACGCCTGCGGCCACTGTCGCTGGACCCGCAGATGTTGCTGGCCGGCTCCTGAGTCCGCAGATGGCCCTGTTCCGGGCCATATTGGCGACTGACTTTTGTCGCCAATTTCAGTATGCTTGGCCGCTTTCCCCGATTTCAGGATTTTCCCGGTCGGGCGCCCGTAAAAGAGATCAAAGAGGATATTTCATGGCACGTGTTACCGTAGAAGATTGCCTGGATCACGTCGATAACCGGTTCGAGCTGGTATTGCTGGCCGCGCGCCGCGCACGTCAACTGGCCAACAATGCCCGGCCAATGGTTGCAGAAGAAAACGACAAACCCACTGTCATTGCCCTGCGCGAAATCGCTGAAGGCCTGATTACCAAGGAAGTGCTGGATGCCCAGGCCCGGGCGGCAATAGTCGCTGAACAAGAAGACGCAGTAACTGATGAAGGCGCGGCTGAAACTGAAACCGCGCTGACCCCGGCAGCCGGTGAAGAAGGTAACGCCGAAGCCTGATTCCACAGAAGCCGAAAATGGTGAGCGCAGGCTGCTGGTCAGCGACCTGTGCGAACTGCTCGGCACCTACCTGGACAAGGACCAGGTAGCGGATGTTTACCGTGCCTACCTGTTTGGCGCCGAGGCCCATGAAGGCCAGCTCCGGCGCAGCGGCGAACCCTACATTTACCATCCCCTGGAAGTTGCGCGCATTCTTGCGGCCATGCGCCTGGATGCCCAGAGTATTATTGCCGCTATTCTGCATGACGTAATAGAAGATACGCCAACGGCCAAGGAACAGCTGGCCAGGGAATTCGGCGAGGAAGTAGCCGAGCTTGTTGATGGTGTCAGCAAGATCAGCCAGATCGAATTTGCCTCCAAGGAAGAAGAACAGGCGGAAAACTTCCGCAAGATGCTGCTGGCGATGACCCGGGATATTCGCGTTATCCTGATCAAGCTGGCCGATCGTATGCACAACATGCGCACCCTGGGTGCGTTGCGTCGTGAAAAGCAGCAACGCATCGCCCGCGAAACGCTTGAAATCTACGCACCCATTGCCAATCGCCTTGGCGTTCGCCAATGGGCCTATGAGCTGGAAGAACATGGTTTCCGGCTGTTACATCCCGGGCGCTATGACGTGCTCGATTCGGCAATGAAGAAGCGCCACGGAAACCGCAAGGCGGTGGTCGACAAGATTCGCAGTACTATTCTTGCGCGGCTGGAAGAGGAAAAAATCAATGGCTCGGTAACCGGGCGCGAAAAACACCTCTACAGTATTTACCGCAAGATGCGCGACAAGCATTTGTCCTTTGACCAGATTTACGATGTCTATGCCTTTCGCATTACCGTCGACAGCGTTGATATCTGTTACCGGGTGCTTGGCGTGATTCATAACCTGTTCAAGCCCATACCCGGGCGGTTCAAGGATTATATTGCCATTCCCAAGGCCAACGGTTACCAGTCATTGCATACCATTGTTTTTGGCCCCTTTGGCCTGATGGCGGAAGTACAGATTCGCACGCTTGACATGCATCGTGTTGCCGATGTTGGCGTTGCTGCGCACTGGCTGTACAAGTCCGGTGACAGCAAGCCGGTGATGCATAACCATGCATTGCAATGGCTCAAGGACCTGCTGGACATGCAGCAGGAAGGTGGCAACCCGGGAGAGTTCCTGGAACACCTGAAAGTCGACCTGTTTCCCGACGAGGTTTACGTGTTCACGCCTAACGGCGAGATCAAGAAACTGCCGCGTGGCGCCACTTGCGTGGACTTTGCCTACGATGTGCACAGTGATGTCGGCAATCATTGCATTGGCGCCAAGGTTAATCATCAGCTGGTGCCGCTGCGCACGCCATTGCGTAACGGTGATCATGTGGAGATTGTCACCTCCGAATGGGGCCGACCCAGTCCGACCTGGCTGAACTATGTTGCTACCGGTCGTGCCCGCGCCCATATTCGCAGTTACCTCAAGTCGCAACAGTTCGGTGAATCGGTATCACTGGGTGAGCGGCTGCTGGACAAGGCGCTCAGCGACAACGGATTTGATCTGCATGATGTTGAGCTGGCCCGGCGTGAAACCCTGCTCAAGGAATTGTCGCTGAAAACCTGGGATGAGCTGCTGGCGGAGATTGGCCTTGGCAAGCGCGTTGCCGCTATTGTCGCACAGCAGTTAATACCCGCCGGCCAGGATGGTGAGCCCGGCGAACATATTCATGCGAAGATGCTTATCAGTGGCACCGAAGGCCTGATGGTGAATTATGCCCGTTGCTGTCGACCGATTCCCGGTGACAACATCGCAGGCTTTCTTTCTTCCGGCCGCGGCATCGTTGTACATACCGATGATTGTCCGAATATCTCCGAGTTCCGCAAACAGCCGGATCGCTGGATCGATGTGCAATGGGAGCCGGGCATTGAGGGTGTGTTCACGGTCGGCTTGCGTGTCGATGCACGTAACCAGCGCGGCTCATTGGCATCTATTGCCGCTGCTATATCGGATGCCGATGCCAATATTGACGCGGTCAACTTCGAAGAGCGTGAAGGTCAGGACACAACATTGAGTTTTGTTATCGAAGTACGTCATCGTCAGCACCTGGCCAATGTCATGCGCCAGGTGCGTACTCTTGAAAATGTTGTCCGGGTCCGGCGCATCAAGAGCTGACCGTTATCAAGTAACCCGAAACCTACATTCAGAAGCACAGCCGGGAGGCCCAGTGAGTCGAGAAATTATCAGTACCAGCAAGGCACCGCAGGCAATCGGTACCTATTCCCAGGCCGTCAAGGTTGGCAAGACGGTATACCTGTCCGGACAGATCCCGCTGGACCCGGTGACCATGGAACTGGTTGGCGGCGACATGCGCGCGCAGATTAGGCGTGTATTCGATAATCTTGCCGCCGTTGCCGAGGCGGCCGGTGGCTCACTTGCCGACATTGCCAAGCTGAACATCTTTCTTGCAGACCTGTCCCATTTCCCGCTGGTCAACGAAGTGATGGCGCAGTATTTCGCCGAGCCATACCCGGCGCGTGCCGCTGTCGGCGTGGCTGCCTTGCCCAAGGCCGCGCAAGTGGAAATGGACGCCATCATGGAGTTGGGCTGATCAGCTTGTTTGGTCATCGCAGCAAGGCGCGACGTTGAGCAAGGAACCCATTGAACGCTTGCCCGTGACCATGCTCAAGGGCGTGGGCACAAAAGTCGCGGAGAAGCTTGAGCGCCTGGGCATCGTTACGATCCAGGACATGTTGCTGCACTTCCCGTACCGCTACCAGGATCGCACGCATATCCAGGCCATAGGCTCATTGACGCCGGGACAGGAAAGCCAGGTAACCGGTGTTGTTGAACTGGCCGATGTCAGCTTCCGCGGCAAGCGTAACCTGCTGGTGCGCATCAGCGATAACACCGGCTTTTTAACCCTGCGCTTTTTTCATTTTTCCAGGGCGCAACAGGATCGGCTGCAACACGGCGCACGCCTGTTTGTATTTGGTGAGGCGCGTGCCGGTCGTGACGGCCTGGAAATGATTCACCCGGAATACGAACTGCTGGCTTATGGCGAAGATGCCGAGGCCGATGAAAAACTCACACCGGTATACAATACCACCGAGGGCCTGCATCGCCTGAGCGTGCGCAAGTATGCGCGCCAGGCACTGGCGTCGTTTGGCGAGCGTATCGAGGAACTGTTACCGGCCGAATTCTTGCCTGACAGCAACTGGCCATCCCTGGCCGATGCCGTGCGCAATTTGCACGAACCTGATCCAGCCGTGGATATCACCCGGCTGGAAAGTGGTCGTCATCCCTGGCAACGACGCATGGCTTTCGAGGAATTGCTGGCCTGGCAACTGAGCTTCCGGCAACAGCGTTCGCTACGACGCCAGGCCAGTTCCGTCGCCATCACGTCAGGGGAGACGCTTTATAAAGCATTGCTGGCGTCCTTGCCGTTTTCACCCACCGCGGCACAGCAACGGGTAATGCAGGAAATTACCGAAGACCTGGCGCAGCCGGTACCCATGCAGCGACTGGTGCAGGGTGACGTCGGCTCCGGCAAAACCCTGGTCGCTGTTGCCGCGGCCTGCATGGTGGTGGAAGCCGGTTACCAGGTAGCGGTCATGGCACCGACTGAATTGCTGGCCGACCAGCATTGGCGCAACTTTCATCAATGGCTTGAACCCCTGGGTATCCGGGTACAGCTGCTTACCGGCAAGCTGGCCGCGGCACCACGACGCGATGCGCTCGCCGCTATTGCCGAAGGTGAAGCCAGGGTGGTTATTGGCACCCATGCCTTGTTCCAGGAAGATGTGCATTACCATCAGCTGGGCATGGTGGTTGTGGATGAACAGCATCGTTTTGGTGTTGATCAGCGCCTGGCCTTGCTGCGCAAGTCGGCCAATGGCCGGGGTGAACGCATTGCCGCACCGCACCAACTGGTCATGACGGCAACACCGATCCCGCGAACACTGGCGCAGACGGTTTACGCCGATCTTGATGTATCGGTTATTGATGAGTTGCCACCCGGGCGCACGCCGGTGACCACGGTTGTTATTCCCGATAACCGACGCGGTGACGTAGTGCAGCGGGTCAGGTCTGCCTGTCTTGGCGGTCGCCAGGCTTACTGGGTATGCCCACTCATTGAGGAATCGGAAGCCCTGCAACTGCAAACGGCAACTGACATGGCCGAGGATCTGCGCCAGGCCTTGCCGGAGTTGCGCGTTGGCCTGATTCATGGTCGACTGCGGCCGTCAGAAAAAGAAGCCGCCATGCTGGCGTTCAAGGCCGGCGAGTTGCAGTTGCTGGTGGCCACCACCGTGATTGAGGTGGGCGTGGACGTAGCCAATGCCACGACCATGATTATCGAGCATGCCGAGCGACTGGGCTTGTCGCAGCTGCACCAGCTGCGTGGTCGTGTTGGCCGGGGTGCGGCGGAAAGCAGTTGCGTGTTACTTTACCAGTCACCGTTGTCACAGCTGGCGCGTGAACGACTGGCGGTATTGCGCGATACCAATGATGGCTTCGAGGTGGCCCGGCGCGACCTGGAGTTGCGCGGTCCCGGTGAATTGCTGGGTACACGCCAAACCGGCTTGCCGCGGTTCCGGGTCGCGGATCTGGGCCGGGACCAGGACCTGTTGCCGGCAGTGCAGCAAAGCGCGCAGACGCTGGAGGCCGACCAGCCTTTGGCCGAAGCCCTGGTACAACGCTGGCTCGGTGCGCGTCGTCACCTCGGTGATGTATGAGTATGAATAACAAGACAAATGGCATCAGGAGATGCGGCGAATATGAAGTTTAATGACAAGGCGATTCGTGAGCCGGTGTGGATGCCGCGCAAGCGTCTTCGCAATACGGCGATGCCACGCGCATACTGGAAATGCCTGCTGGACACCGCGTCATTGACACAGCGTATTATCAGCAATTGCCCGGATGTGTTTTCAGTTGCTGTAATTGATCAGCGATGGGGTCGCCCGATGCGCAACGAAGCCTTGCGCCTGGGAGTGCCGATTGATCGTCATGCGTTAATCCGTCAAGTGTACCTCAAGTGTGGTTCAACGCCGTGGGTGTATGCGCGCACGGTTATTCCCGGCAGCACCTTGACCGGTCCGGAACAAAAACTGGCGCACCTGCGCTCGCGTTCACTGGGCGCGGTTCTGTTTTCCGATCCCACCATGGTGCGTGATGAAATGGAAATCTGTCGCCTGACCGAACGTGAACGCATGTTTGCCCGCGCCACTGCGCCGCTCTCAAAAACGCCGCACGAGATCTGGGGCAGACGCTCGGTGTTCCGTTTGCATAACAAGCCGCTGCTGGTGTGCGAAGTGTTCCTGCCCACTGTCGGTATCTGCATCCCCTGAGCGGTAATGCACAGTCTGCGCGAATATTATTATCTCGTCCGACTGGATCGTCCCATTGGTATCCTGCTGTTGTTATGGCCCACCTTGTGGGGCTTGTGGGTGGCGGCTGAAGGCAAGCCGGACCCGCTGGTCATGTTTGTCTTTGTTGCCGGCGTCGTGCTCATGCGGTCCGCCGGGTGCGCCGTCAATGACTTTGCCGATCGCCATGTCGACCCGCACGTGGAGCGCACGCAAAACCGGCCACTGGCTGCCGGCCGCATAACCGAAAAGGAAGCGCTGGCAGTATTTATAGTGTTAAGCCTGCTGGCGTTTGTGCTGGTACTGTTAATGAACCGGCTCACCATCATCATGTCCTTTGCCGGTGCCTTGCTGGCGTTCAGCTACCCGTTCATGAAACGCTTTACCCACATGCCGCAGGTATACCTGGGCGTGGCCTTTGGCTGGGGCATTCCCATGGTGTTTGCCGCGCAAACCGGCAGCGTGCCACCGGTGGCCTGGGCCATGTTCATGGCCAATGTGTTCTGGGCCGTGGCTTATGATACCGCCTATGCCATGGTGGATCGCGAAGATGATCTCAGGATCGGCGTGCGCTCCACTGCCATCCTGTTCGGTCGTTATGATCGCCTGATGATTGGCATCAATCACGCCTTGTGCCTGCTGTTGCTGGCATGGGTTGGCTTCTATTTGCAACTGGGCGCGGTGTACTTCATCAGCCTTGCCGTGGCTGCCGGTATTGCCGGTTACGAACAATGGTTAATGCGTCATCGTGAACGTGGCGCCTGCTTCAAGGCATTTCTGAACAATCATTACTTTGGCATGGTCATTTTCGCCGGGCTGGTCGTGCACTACTTGCAGAATTAACCGAGGCGCTTATGTCAGATCGATACGCGGTCATGGGTCATCCCGTCAGCCATTCACGCTCACCGTTTATTCATGGTCAGTTTGCCGCGCAAACCGGCCAGGACATCGACTACACGGCTATAGATGTCGAGCCAGGCAGTTTTGTCGACGCGGTAAAACAGTTCCAGGCGCAAGGCGGCAAGGGCCTGAACGTCACCGTGCCTTACAAGCAGGAAGCCTGGCAGCTCGTTGATACACGCAGCCATCGCGCCGAACTGGCAGGCGCCGTCAATACCATTCGCATGAATGATGACGGTAGCCTTTATGGCGACAACACCGACGGCATTGGCCTGTTGCGTGATCTCACCCTGAACCTGGACATGACGCTGCATCAAAAACGTATCCTGGTACTGGGTGCCGGCGGTGCCGTGCGCGGTGTGCTGGTGCCGTTGCTGGAGCAAGGCCCGAAACAACTTACTATCGCCAACCGCACCGTGGAAAAAGCCGTGGAGCTGGCCAAGGTGTTTGGCAGCATCGCGCCGGTAGAGCCGGCCGGGTTTGAGCAACTGGCCGGGCAGTCTTTCGATATCATTATTAATGGCACGGCCGCCAGCCTGGGCGGTGAGCTGCCGCCGGTTCCCGACAGCGCCTATGAAAACTGCGAACTGGTCTACGACATGATGTACGCCAGGGAACCAACGCCGTTCATGGCCCATGCGAGCAAGCACGGTGTCGGCGCGGTGGATGGTCTCGGCATGCTGGTGGAGCAGGCGGCAGAATCGTTTTATGTCTGGCGCGGCGTGATGCCGGATACCGCGCCCGTGATTGCGGCCGTGCGCCGGGCGTTGTCGGGCGCATAATACCGTTCCTGGTTTGCCCGGGCAGGTCGATCGGGTAGCGCAGTTGACACAAAAACCCCCGCAACAAGTCACAACACATTCCTCGCCAGAGCTGTCTTGTGGCCTTGTCTCGCCAGAATCGCCCCGGAGGCGTCCGGATAGGCGTGAGGCGGGGCGGTCTTGGTGTTGATTTCTTTTTACGTAATCGTTACTCTCATAAAAAACTTAAAGAAAAAGATCAATGAGTAACGTTAACTACTTGATTCCAAAGAAAAAGCACCCGACGTTCATTCCAGGTCTGGAACCTGTGGGCGTTATGCCTGCCGCCATGGTCGAAGTGCCACTGCTGGGCTATGTCACCGCCGGCCTGCCGGTGGACCTGAACGAAGACCGGGAGACGGTTTCCATCCCCGCCAACATGATGCGCAAGAACACCTATGCGCTGAAAGTACGCGGTGACTCCATGATCGAGGAACAGATTCGCGACGGCGATGTCATTATCGTGCAAAAGCGCGAAACCGCCGCCAATGGTGAATCGGTTGTCGCCATGATTAACGGCGAACAGGTTACCCTGAAAAAATTCTACGTCGAGGCTGACGGCATCCGCCTGCAGCCCGCCAACAGTGACATGGAACCCATCTACCTGCGCAACGAAGAAGTGCAAATCCTCGGTATCGTCACCGGAATCTTGCGTATGAGCGATAACTAGCCCTCAATACTACAACGCTCAAGCAACTACTTGCCGTCCACGATTTATCCGGGCGGCTTTTCTTTTTTTGCCGTCGAAATGACCGGATTTCTGTGTATGAAACCCGGTTATCTATTAGATCGCCCGGTAGACCCGACCCCTTGATCAGCTTGATAACTTCAATCATGAATCTTTTGATCACCACGGATTAAAACGTAAAACCTTCCAAGTTCTATTTATATCTACCAAGAGGTCGCGTCTTTTTTACAGGTCTATATTTTAGTGGTGGAAATTATATATATATTTAGCGTATCCTGAATCCTGTTCATTGAGATAGGCAGGAGGTTACGAATGTTATACGAAAGTATGAGATTGAATCTGGTAATAGTGCTTGCAGTCGTGTTGTCAGGCTGTCCGGGACCGAGTGATACTGCCGCTCCCGGGGCGGCACCCGGGTCGCTTGATGCGGGTTTCGGCGGAGGTAGTGGCATCGCTACGGCTGGCCCGTTGCTGCATGATAATTACGGGCATGACCTGGCCATCAGGCCGGATGGTGAAATCATACTTGCCGGTTATTCCAGGCAGGTTTCTACGGGACTCGCTAATTTTTCCTGGGTGTGTATCCCCGAAGATGGTACTTATATATCGGGTTGTATAGACGGTTACCAGGCAGATTTCAACGGTATTGATGATATCGCTTATGGCGTTGCACTGCAGGCTGACGGGAAGGTTGTGCTGGCAGGACAACAATTCAAATCTGCTACGACATCTGAATTCGGATCAGTCAGGTTTACGACAGGCATTCCACCAGTACTTGATACTAGTTACAGTGTAGACGGTAAAACAACTGACTCTATTTCGTTTGGCAACGGAGCCGGACGCGATGTGGCGGTCTTGCCCGACGGCAAGATCCTTGTTGCTGGCTGGTCAGTGACCGATGTCGCCGCGCACATGCGTGTACTGCGATATAACAGTAATGGCACCCTGGATACGACTTTTGGTGATGCCGATTCATTAAACCCGGGTAAACGCAAAGGGTATGCCACGTTCGGTCCAGCAGGAAGTTACGCGCACGCAATGGCAATCCAGGATGACGGAAAAATTGTAGTTGCCGGGTACTATTACGCTGTCTGGAACAATACGACGACCAAGGATATGATCGTATCGCGGCTTAATATTGACGGTACCCCGGATACCACGTTTGGACTTTCCGGAAACCATACAATCGCCTTTACCGCTTATGACGCCGAAGCCAACGCCGTGGCGATTGACTCACTCGGACGTATCATTGTTGTCGGCCAATACAACAAAGCCGGTGGTTGTTGTGTGTCAGTTTATCGGGTTGACAGCAGTGGCGGGTTTGCTCAGTTCCTCGATCTTGACGAGGGCGATTTGTTCACATTCGGAAATGCCGTAGCCGTTACTGCAGATGACAATATTATTGTGGTTGGAAACAGTATGTACGGGACCGCATCGCACGCGTTTATTATGCGAATTAATGGTAACGGTACCGGCGCTATGATCCTTGATACGACTTTTGGAACCGGTGGTGTATCAGTGCACCCGACAGCTGGCACGACAGGTAACGCGGTTGCTATTCAATCAGACGACAAGTTGCTTATGGGTGGCAGCAGTGATTGGTCTGGGACTGGCGGCAGGGTATTTATGGTAACCCGGTTTAATCCTTGAAAAGGAAATTTGGTAATATTCAAAATAAAGGTGCGGAGGGATTATATTCAAATCCCTCCGCGCTTATTTAAACAAAAGTCCGGACGGCTCTAAAGCTGGTCGCTGTAGTGTGACTCTGAAGCCAAATGGAACCAATTGGCTTGACCAGATACAAATGGCGAAGCATTGATTTGTTTTTTCTTCTTAACTATTTCCACCAATATTCCTTGTTGTGTAAGTAGTCATAATTTTTCCAGCCGTATGGAAGATACTTATCGTTGATTATTTCCAATCCTGGCCCCTCTCCTTCTCTCACTAAAGAACTAAAATCTCCAGTATATGGTAGCTTGGTATGCAATCCTGCTGCATGGAATGAAAACACAACCTTTCGGGAAAGATCGCGTCCATTCCGGCGCCATTCGCCAACAAATATGTCGTTCCATTCCCTGTAATCCCCTGACTCTGCCCAAAATATCTTCACCCCGGTGTCAGTAATTCGGAACAGTGCGGCGAAGATACCTGAAAATACTCCATCACCGTCTTTATCGCCTGGTTCGGCAAGAGCCATGTCAAACATGGCTATAAAAACATCCTCGTTGAAATACTGAATTTTTGGTCGTCGTATTCCGGTCAGAACGGCGTGCCCGGAAAGTGCTCGAATATTTTCCCCAGCCTGCTTTTGCCTGTTATCTGATAGCGTTGTTCCGATTCTCTTTTGGCCTGAATATAAAAATCTATGCGCCGGTATCGTGGGCCGAAGACGCCTTCATAGCTGGACATTGGGTCTTGTTCTGCTGCGTCTCGGTTTGATATCAGCCTGGAAAAGTCATGCGATGCGAAATGCGAGATATTCTTTGATTCAAATTCAGAAACGTCGTGTAAAACGGAGCGCCAGTTCTCGATGTCACTGGCGTGAGAAACAGGCGAGACAAAAGAAAATGCAATTATTGATACGAATATCACCCGGAATAAAGCTGCACACATGGCATATCTCCATGATCAAAATTTACTCTTGAAAATAATTCCCGAAAATCCATGATCTTGCCCGGATGTCCAAATGCCATAACGACGACAGATCTGCAGGTCGGCCGGTGAATTGTTCAGTCATTCCCGGAGTCCCTGGTGTGATTCGGCCTCCATGATTTAGGCTGAATTAAATATCTACGCCATGTTACTCTTTTCCTTGGGCTACCTGTAGCAAGGACTCCCCCGATGCCGGATTCCCCGGTCAACATGGCTGCCGTGATCATCCAGACCCTGGGCGGGCTGGGCCTGTTTCTGCTGGGCATGGTGATACTCACCGACAGCCTGCGTTCACTCACTGGCGATGTCATGCGCCGTATGTTGCTGCGTTTTACCCATACTCCCTTAACCGGCGCCATGACCGGTACGGTGATGACGGCGATCCTGCAATCCTCCAGTGCAACGACGGTTGCGGCGGTGGGCCTGGTGGGCGCCGGGTCCATGGGCTTTGCCGAAGCATTGGGCATCGTCTTTGGTGCCAATATCGGCACGACCATGACCGGTTGGCTGGTGGTATTGCTGGGCTTCAAGTTGCAGGTTGGCGTTGTGCTGCTGCCCTTGATCCTGGTGGGTGTGTTGTTCCGCCTGTTTGCCCGTGGTCGGGCGTCAGTTATTGGCATGGCCATTGCCGGTTTTGGCGTGATCTTTGTCGGTATCTACGTGATGCAACAGGGTGCCGCGCCCCTGCAGCAATGGCTGACGCCGGAGAGTTTTCCCGCGGACAGCGTGCGTAGTCGTCTTGGCCTGTTCCTGGCGGGCATGTTGTTCAGCGCTATCACCCAGTCTTCCAGTGCCGGTGTCGCCTTGTCACTGACGGCATTGCATGCCGGCGCCATCAGCTTCCCGCAGGCCGCGGCGCTGGTAGTGGGCATGGATGTGGGTACAACCGTAACAACTGCGCTGGCCACCATCGGCACCACGGTGAATGCGCGTCGTACCGGTTTGTCCCATGTCATCTATAACTGCTTTACCGGCACCGGCGCCTTGTTGCTGATATCACCGTATATGCTGTTGTGGCATGCCGTGGCGCCCGGGCAACTGGACAGCCATGCCGAGATTGCCTTGATAACATTTCACACAAGTTTTAATACGCTCGGTGTAATCATCGTGTTGCCACTCACCCGGCAGTTTGCTGCCCTGGTGGAGCGCATGATTCCCCACACTGCACCGGTTTATACCCGTGGCCTTGATCGCAAGTTGTTACAGGATGCGCCATCGGCACTGAATGCCGCCGCCGCAGCGTTGCGCGCGGAGTCGTTGGCGTTAATGCGTCACCTGGTGTTTGTCCTGGGTGACAACAGTCGTGGCAGCTTTGGTAACCTGGTCGAACTGAAAAACGAGTTATTGAAAACCGCGGCCTTTGTTGATGCCATTGAACTGCATGATGCTGACAGCCAGCGACATGCGCAACTGGTCAGCCTGTTTCATGCCATGGACCATGCCCAGCGTTTGCATGATCGGTGTTTTGAAGGCGGCAGCCGCCTCGACACGGCGGCACGTATGCTGGAACTTGAGCAGGATCGGGATACCATTATCCTTGATCTGTTGGCGATTATTGATGACGTGGAGTCAGAAAATCACCTGGTTGCAGCCGAGCGCGGCGTGGCGCTGGCCGCGACCATCGGTGGCCGGGCCGGCGAGTTGCGCAACCAGGTCATGACCAGTGTTGCGCGTAATGCGATCAGCGTTGATGAGGGCACGCGCCGGCTGGAAGCAATTCGGTCCGTGGATCGTATCTGTGAGCACGCCGCCCGTTTAGCCCATCATCTTTCTATGGCCACGACTACGCCGGCTATCGGCCAGGGCTAATTGTCACGGTTTAGCTGGTGCTCAATCCTGTGAAGCGTGTCACGAATATCGGTCAACAGTCCGGCATCAATATTTTGTGTAGTCGCAGTTGAGCCACTGTTATCTGCTGCTAGCTCAATCTGGTCCAATATTTGTTGCCGGAATTCCTTTACATCGATGATGCCGGCGATGGAAATCAGCGGGCTGCCAAACGCATAGGGCGAACTGGAACCGGTACTGCCGGCTGTTTCGATGGACATGGCATGTATATCAAACAGGCGCATAATCGGGCCCTGCAATAAACCGAGATCCGTGATCTTCTCAAGCGGAATGGTTTTCTCGGTCTTGACCAGGATGCCTTTTTTAACGACCAGGGAATGCTGTGTCAGCGTACAACTCATGTGCGACAGGTATAACCTTGTCAGTTTGAATGCCAGCGGGATGATGAAAGGTAACAGCAAGATGCCCACGCCGGTAATGCCAACCCCGAATACCCAGAGCAATGTCCAGTAGCTACATACCCTGGGGTTAAAATCCGCCTGCTTTATTGTCCTGCTTGTGGTTGCCATGAGTTGTTATTCTTGTTTTCCTGAGCCGGGATCGGTTGCCTGGGCAAGTATATTGAACGTCCAGACCCGGCTCAACCTGGGTATGAGTTAATTTATAACGCTACGCCCGGGCCGCACTGTGCGGCCTGCTAGTGCGGCTGTCGTGCCGCGCTAATGCGCAATACCAGGTAGCCCAGCACACCGGATAGTATTGAGCCAACCAGGATGCCAAGCCTGTCATCGACAGCGAAGTCAGGGCCGCCCTGTTCAAATGCCAGGGAGCTGATAAACAGGCTCATGGTAAAGCCGATGCCGCACAGCAGTGACACACCGTAAACATGCAGCCAGCCTGCATCCTTGGGCAACTTGGCAAAACCCAGTTGCACCGCCAGCCAGGTGAACCCGAATACGCCCAGCTGGTTACCGAGAAACAGGCCGGCGGCAATGCCCAGTGGCACAGTATGAGTCAAAGACTCGATACCAAGACCATCAAGAGATATGCCGGTATTGGCAAAAGCAAACAGCGGCAGGATGCCAAAGGCCACGGCCGGATGCAGATCATGTTCCAGCTTTTCCAGTTGAGTCGTGGTCGATCCCGGTTCATGTCTGAACGGGATAAAGAACGCCGCCAGTACACCGGCCAGGGTTGCGTGCACGCCCGACTTCAACACGGCAATCCACAACACCACGGTAACGAGAATGTACGGTGTGATGTTCAGTACGCCACGTCGATTGAGTACGAACAGCGACGACAATGCCAGTGCCGCGACAACAAGCGATGTGACTGACAAGTCGGCTGTATAAAACAACGCGATGATAACAATAGCGCCAAGGTCATCGACTATGGCCAGGGTCATGAGGAAAATTTTCAGTGATGCCGGTACCCGGTCACCGAGCAAGGCAAGCACGCCAAGAGCAAAGGCGATGTCAGTTGCCGACGGGATCGCCCAGCCCTTCATGGCAACGGCGTCACCCCAATTGACAAACGAATAAATGGCAGCCGGGACTGCCATGCCACCGATAGCGGCAATAACCGGCAAGACCACGCGTGCCGGGTCAGACAGTTCGCCGGCAAGAAACTCGCGCTTTATCTCGAGCCCGATCAGGAAGAAAAATACCGCCATCAGGCCGTCATTGATCCAGAGCAACAAAGGCTTGGCGATTTGAAATGCGCCTATCCGTACTTCTACGGGTGTACCAAGCAGTGCATCATAAAATGGCTTGGCGACGGAATTTTCAACCACCATTGCGACAACGGCAGCAATCAGCAACAGGATGCCGCTTGCAGCTTCGTATCGTAGAAATTCCTTAATGGCAGTAACGGGCATAAGTGAATGGTTACTCGACGAGATTGAATCAACAGCAAGCCTAGCCCAAATTCAGCGTCGCGTCAGCCCACGGCAGAAACGGTTATTGTCAGCGCTCCGGATCGAAACTTGCGGCGAGCAATCGATTGACCAACTCACGGCTGTTATCGGATTCACCAAGCTTGTCCAGCGGTGTCCATGACATGTCGGCTTCCAGGCGGAAACTGCCGAGATAATCATGGGGTGGTGTACCGTTCCAGTCTTCGGGCGACAGCAAGGAAAAGTAGCGTTTGCCATCGGGTTTCCGGTACAGGTGACACATTTGCCCGGGTTTGCGTGGAAAGTTGCATTGCACCCGGTGCAGGTCCTGTTCCTGCTTGACGTCTTCCAGCACCTTGCGTGCCTCGTTTTGTAAAACTCGGATCTGGTCGGCAATAATGCGCAACTTGGCGTTGGCCTTGGCGTGAGTCAGTTGATCGGCATCCTGAATTTGCCTTGCCAGGTCCACCAGCTCGACGGCCGCGCCGAGACGACTGACCGGGTACGGGGCGCTGTGACCAGCGCCCTTGTGAATTTCCGGTGTATTGTTGCCCTTGCTCTTGTTACTGGTCATTGTCCCTGAAGTGCGCCCGAATGTTATGCTGGTCAAGCTGGCCTGGTGCTGGCTGGCTATTGTATCCCGGATCAAGACCGGACTTAACCGCAATATGAATAATGGAGGAGCTTATGCGCCAACAGGGGCTGCCTGTAACTGCCATGTTGTTAACGCTGTGCGCGCAGTTCGCGTCGGCGGGAGAAGCGGACGTGGTCAATGCCATTGCCACAAGGCAGGCTGACGGCTGGCAATTTCGGGTCACGCTGAAACATGATGATGCCGGCTGGGATCATTATGCCAACAAGTGGGAAGTGCTCAGCCCTGACGGCAAGGTGCTGGGTACGCGTGTATTGCTGCATCCACACGTGGATGAGCAACCGTTTACGCGTGGTTTGAGTGGCGTGCAGGTGCCGGCTGGTACACGGGAAGTGATTATTCGGGCTTACGATTCGGTGCATGCCGATGGCGGCAAGGAGTTTCGCCTCAAGCTGGTTGAATAAACCGGTCGTGAATCAGAAACCGTTGTTGGCCAGCTCCATGGCAGACTTGATGGCGCCGACCAGGATAATCGCGGTTCCAACAATCGCGCCGACTACGCCGACGACGTTGCCGCCGTACACATAAAGATTGAGAAAATTCCTTTTCGGGCTCAGACCGTGTTCGCCGGTGATGGCCGCTACCGGCCAGGACATGGCCAGGGCGGTGCCCGAAGCCGCCAGTGACCAGACCAGCAAGGTATCGGCAACTTCACCCATGTATATGACCGGGCGTACCGCGGCCATGGATAACATGAAGATACCCATGGCGCCGGGCAGGGCAACAGCATTGCGCCAGGCAGTAATCGTGTGGTGGTTCTGTTGTGTGACTACGGCGCGCCACAGGCCTATTGCGGACAGGGCCGCAGCTACCAGGACGATGGATGCGAACAGGATGAGGAGTTTGGCGCAAACAGCGGAGCTCATGAACGGATTCCCGGGTTGTCAGTTGATTACCAGTCAAGCCGCAACGGTAGCTTTATTTTTGGAACAAGACAATCGCCGGGTCAAGTGACCGCCTCAGGGGGCAAGCATGTTTACCATACCGTCGAGGTGTTCAGCGGCGTCGAGAATATCCTCTAGGTTGAGCTGCAGGTTTATTTCGTCAATTTCGTAGCGGGCAAGTATTGATGCTGGCAGCACGTCGGTAATTTCTTCGCCAATATCGCGGGTCGCCAGGAATCGGTTAGCCAGCAGGGTGATATGACAATACAATGCGTCATCGCCATTATAGTCTTCGTTATGGTGGTAGCACGCGGTATTGAAAATGGCCGAATCCAGTTTCCATTGTTGCAGCAACAGTAGTCCAGCCTGCGTATGGTTGATTTGCAGCGCCTCGGATTCTATCTCGGTCAATGGTCGTTCAGGGTGTTGCTGAAACTCTTCGGCGATACCTGCCATATCCGTCGGGTACAGGTGATACAGTAACGCACGCCCGATATTGTGTAACAGGCCGGCGAGGTAAGCGCGACCCTGTTTGGCGCCGTACTTCCTGGGAAGGCTGCGGGCAATTTCCTGGCTCAGTGCCGCGCAGTAAACCGCGTGACGGGTGAATTCCTTGCGTTGTTGCCGTGGCATCATCAGCTTGCCAAGCATGCTCAGCCCGAGTGCAATGCTGTAAACCATGTCCTGGCCAAGCACGATAGTAATGGCCTTGTGGACGGAATCAATTTCACCCTGAAAACCGAAAAACGGTGAGCTCGCGTAGCGAAGAATTTGCCCTGTCAGTGCCGGGTCAGCTTCGATAACGCTGACCAGCTCATCGATTCGTGCATGCGGGTGGTTCATGAAACGCAATATGCGTGTTGCCGATTCCGGCATCATTGGTAACTCAAGCCTGGTCAGCTTGAGATAAAGATCTGGCTGGTCATTGACTCGAGCATCCAGTATCGGCGCAGCTTCCTTGTCCGACGCAAACGACAGTCGTTGTGCTTTTCCAAGGCTTTGAGCGAAATCTGCCCGCGCCATTTCGATAATGGTTTCCGTGTTGCCCGCCGGAAATGTTACTGATGCAAAGGAGCTGATGGAATCATCGACTAGCGCGTTGATGCCATAGGCGCCCGCCATTGCCGGCAGGTTGCGCGGATCACAGTCGTCAAACAACTTCCGTACCCGGGCTTCACTGGCGTCGTGCCAGTTCCTGCCAGTCAGGGTGGACAGTACAGTTATATCGAAATGCAGTGATGCTGGAAAAACCACCAGCGCGCAGTCGTTGTCGTCGCACAGGAGCCTGGCAACGATCAGGTTTGCAGGTGGCAATTCCCCGGGTTTGGCGGCGCGATATGACAGTTGTTGCTGGACCAGGTATTTGTTCAGACGATTGGCTATCTTGCTCATTATTTATAGTAATCCTGATTTAAGTCGTCATACAAAAATGCACACCGGCACGCACCATCGGCTCTCTGTTTCAGTCCAGTATCTGATGACTGGTCCTTTATGCCGGGGGATTTATGGCAGCGCGGTACCGCCGCTCCTGTCACCGAAGATAGTAGCCGCCTTTATTGAATACATCAATAATAATGTACTCTGGGCGCCTACCGTCAGTTTGTGAAACTGTAAGTGATATCGGGTGTTTTTGAGGAATCTTGAGACAATTCGGGAGGTGGCTGGCCGATAACTAATTAATTTTTTAATGTATTAGGCCAGGTAGTCATCTTTCAATTTTCTGTAATGATTCGCGGAATAAGTGAACCACTTGATTTCATCTTCAGTCAGTTCGCGAACCTTTTTGGCCGGCCTGCCCAGCCATAAATAGCCACCGTGCAGTTCCTTGCCTTCAGTGACAAGTGACCCGGCACCCAGTAACACGTGCTTGTGGATAACGGCGCCATCAAGAATGGTTGAGCCAATGCCTATCAGGCATTCATCGCCAATGCTGCAACCGTGGACGGTCACGTTGTGCCCGATGGTGACGTCGTTGCCAATGCTGACCGCGTGACCTTCGGGCAAGGAGCTGAACCTGTGGGTAACGTGTACAACGCTGCCGTCCTGGATATTGGTGCGCGCGCCAACCCTGATACTGTTGACGTCGCCGCGCAGCACCGCCATCGGCCAGATGGAGCAGTCATCACCAAGCACTACGTCACCGATGACGCAGGCCTGTTCATCCACGTAGACGCGGCTGCCCAGCGCGGGTGAAATATCCTTGTACTTTCGAATCATGATGACCCCCGATAAATATTCTAGCGCATGGTGACCAGTTCTTCAGCCGCGGTCGGGTGGATGGCAACAGTATTATCAAAGTCACGTTTGCGCGCGCCCATTTTCACGGCGACAGCAAAACCCTGGATGATTTCGTCGGCGGCGGTTCCGATGATGTGGACGCCGACAATTTTTTCATCATCACCGACAGTGACCAGCTTCATGACTGTCGGCGACTTGCGCTCCATGACTGCGTGGTACATGTTGGTAAAACGCGACTGGTATACCTTGACCATGCTTTCGCCGTATTGCGCACCGGCTTCTTCTTCGCTCAAGCCGACTGTGCCAATGGGCGGGTGACTGAAAACAACGCTGGCGATGTTGCTGTAATCCAGTTTGCTGTCAGTGCGATTGTCGAACAGGCGATCAGCCAGGCGTCGGCCGGCGGCAATGGCAACCGGCGTCAGTGCCATTTGACCGGTCACGTCACCGACAGCGTAGACGCCTTCAACATTGGTTTGCTGGAATTCATCGGTGGGAATAAATCCGCGTTTGTCCACGGCGATACCGGCATGATCGAGCCCGAGTGTTTCGGTCTTGGGTTTGCGGCCGGTGGCCCAGATGACACAATCAAAATCACCCCAGTGATCACCGGTCTTGGCATGAATGCTGACATGACCCTTGTCATTCTTTTCCAGGCGATCCATATCGACGCAGGTGAGTATGTTAATACCCGTTGCCAGCATTTCTTCCATCAGGGTTTCGCGCAAGCTGACGTCAAAATTTTTCAGGAACATTTCACCGCGTAGCAGCAGCGTGACTTTCGAGCCCAGTGCGTGCAACACACCGGCCAGTTCCACGGCAATATAACCGCCACCAATGACCAGCACGTTCGACGGTTGTTGCTCCAGCTCGAAAAATCCGTCACTGGTAATGCCCAGCTCGGCGCCCGGCAGGTCGGGTACCATGGGCGTGCCGCCGACAGCGATGAGAATATGACTGCCGGTATATTCCTGTTCGCCAACAACTACGGTTTTCTTGTCCTTGAAGCTCGCCCAGCCGTTGATGCGGGTGATCTTGCTGGCGTCGAGGTTGCGATCATAGATGCCGTTAAGTCGCTTGATGTAGGCGTCGCGACTGTTTTTCAGTTTCGCCCAGTCAAAACCGTTGTTGCTGATATCAAAACCGTAGGCCGGCGCATCAGCCACGGCCTCGGCCATGTGCGCGGCATTCCACATGACTTTTTTCGGTACGCAGCCGACGTTGACGCAGGTGCCGCCAATGGCGCCGCCTTCAATAAGTGCCACGCGGGCGCCGTAGGAGGCGGCACGACGGGCTGACGCGATGCCACCACTGCCACCGCCAATTACCAGGAAATCAAAATGTTCTGCCATAGCCTTCACCAGAAAATACGACGACAGTTGTGTCGCCCGGTTGTATCAATATATCAATCTTACCACGCGTCGAAATTGTAACTGCCCTGCAATTGCAGCGGTGGTTGTTGCAGCTTGGCCAGCTGTTCCTGCAGGGTCTGAATCTGTTCTTCCCAGTAGCGCGGCGTATCAAACCAGGGAAAGTTGTGAGGGAACGCCGGGTCGTGCCAGCGGCGCGCAAGCCAGGCGCTGTAGTGCAGCAGTCGCAGGCTACGCAGGGCTTCGATGAGCCCGATCTCGTTGCGATCAAAGGCGCGAAAAGTTTCGTAGCCTTCCAGCAACTGTTCCAGCTGTTCGGCCATGTCGGTTTCACTGCCCTCGAGCAACATCCACAGGTCCTGGATGGCCGGACCGGTGAGTGTATCGTCCAGGTCCACCAGGTAAACATTGCCTTCCCAGCTCAGCACGTTGCTCAGGTGAAAGTCACCGTGCAGGCGTATCAATGACTGCGGGCGATGACGCTGGAACAATATGTCGCAATGTTCGATGACCAGTTTGCTGATTTGCTCGTAGGAAGTGCGCAGGTAGTCGGGAACAAACGGGTTATCCAGCAGGAACCGGACCGAGTCGCGACCGTAGTTATCTATGCCCAGTGCCAGTCGGTGCCTGAACCTGGCGCTGGCGCCAATGTTATGCAGGCGGCCAAGATAGCGGCCCAGGCGAACCCGGTCATCACGGGAATTCAGCTCGGGTCGGCGCCCCGGCGCCCACGGAAATACGGCAAACCGGAACTCGCCGTTTGCAACCTGGTGGCGCAGCAGGGTCTGGCCATCGACAATGGTCGGCGCGACAACAGGCACTTCGTGGCCGGCCAGCTCGAGGGCAAAGGCATGCTCCTCGAGAATGGTGGCATCGCTCCAGCGCCCGGGCCGGTAAAACTTGACCGCTACCGGCGCCTGGTCTTCGATATCCACACGGTATACACGATTTTCATAACTGTTCAGCGGCTGCAACGCGCCGGTGCAGCGCACCGACAATGCCACTTCAACACTGTCGAGAATGACATCCGGGGTCAGCGCATCGTAGGGATGGCCGGATAAATCGTGGTCTCGGGAATCTGTGCTCATACCGGCAGATCATACGCATGTTTGGCCTGATGCGCCCGTTATGCGTAAACTTGATTGATTGAATCCGACTCACACCGACGCATAACAATAACAGGGTTTACCAGTATGAATGACACCAGCAATCCGCTAATGAATCACTATAACCTGCCGCCGTTTGCGGCGATTCGCCCGGAGCATGTGGAGCCGGCACTGGACCAGGTATTAATGGAGAATCGCGCTGCCATTACCGGCCTTGTCGCCGATGACGCGGCCACGGGCTGGGACCGGTTTGTCGCCATTATGGAAAGCCTGGATGAGCGCCTGCACCGGGTATGGTCACCGGTTTCGCACCTGAACTCGGTGATGGACAGCGAAGCCTTGCGCGACGTCTACGAACGCTGCCTGCCAAAAATCAGCGAGTACGCAACCGAGATCGCGCAAAACCCGAAGCTCTACGAGCGCTACCGCTTGCTTGCTGACAGCGACGAATTTGCGCAGCTGGACGTGGCCCAGCGCCAGCTGGTGAACAATGTCTTGCGCGAATTCCGTCTCAATGGCGCTGAACTGGAAGGCGCAGACAAGGCGCGGTTTGCGGAAATAAAGAAGCGCCTGGCACTTTTGAGCAACCAGTTTTCGCGCAATGTGCTCGATGCCACTCATGGCTGGCACCTGGATATCATCAATGAGGCCGAGCTGGCAGGGCTGCCGGAGTCAGCGCTGGCGCTGGCGCGGCAAACCGCAGAACGGGCCGGGGTTCAGGGTTGGCGCTTTACCCTCGATGCGCCGTCGTATCTTGGCCTGGTGGAATACGCTGATAGCCGGGATTTGCGTGAGCAGGTGTATACCGCCTTCTCAACCCGGGCCAGTGACCAGGGCCCCAATGCCGGGCAGTGGGATAACGCACCTTTAATAGATGAGATCCTGCAGTTACGTCATGAAATGGCCGGGCTGCTGGGATTTGCCAATTACGCTGAATTGTCGCTGGCGCGCAAAATGGCCGATACGGTTTCCGAAGTCAGCGACTTCTTGTATGACCTGTCCGGTCGATCACGCGACGTCGCGCTGAAAGATCGCCAGATGCTTGAACAGTTTGCCCGGCAACAAGGGCTCGATGGGCCGTTGCAGGCCTGGGACATCCCCTATTATGGAGAAAAGCTGCGCCAACAGCAGTACGCGTTGTCGCAGGAACAATTGCGTCCGTACTTCCCGTTGCCCAAGGTGCTTGATGGCATGTTTGATCTCATCGGCCGCCTCTACGGCATGCGCGTTGAGGCGCGCAACGACGTGGAGACCTGGCATGACGATGTCCGGTTCTTCCAGATATATGATGCCGATAATCAAGCTCGCGGCGCGTTCTATCTCGATTGTTATGCACGACCGCACAAGCGCGGTGGTGCCTGGATGGATGACTGCATTACCCGCAAGCGTAGCGGTGACCATGTTCAGCAGCCGGTGGCCTACCTTGTGTGCAATTTTTCACCGCCGGTTGGCAGCCAGCCTTCATTGTTGACGCACGACGAGGTCACCACGCTGTTTCATGAGTTTGGCCACGGCCTGCATCACATGTTGACCCAGGTGGATTATGTCAGTGTTGCCGGCATTAACGGCGTCGAATGGGATGCCGTGGAGCTGCCGTCCCAGTTCATGGAAAACTGGTGCTGGCAGCGCGACGTGGTGGATAGCATCTCCGGTCACTACCAGGCCGGTGACCGCCTGCCGGCGGAGTTGTTTGACAAGTTGTATGCCGCGCGCAATTTCCAGTCGGCCATGCAGTTGGCGCGGCAGCTGGAGTTTTCCATTTTTGATTTGCGCCTGCACGCGGAATACGGCCAATGGCCATCGCCGCAGGCCTTGCTTGATTCGGTAAGGCAGGAGGTCGCCGTGGTCGAGCCGCCTCACTTTAATCGGTTTCAGAATGGCTTTAGTCACATTTTTGGTGGTGGCTACGCGGCGGGGTATTATAGTTACAAGTGGGCCGAAGTATTGTCCGCCGATGCTTTTGGCAAGTTCGAGGAAAACGGCCTGTTTGACCAGGCTACCGGTCGTGCGTTTCTCGAGGAAATTCTCGAGCGCGGCGGTTCGCAACCGGCAATGGAGCTGTTCGTTGCGTTTCGTGGCCGCAAGCCCAGCATTGATGCCTTGTTAAGGCATTCGGGCCTGGCCGCGTAACCGGGACAGCAACGAGGATGAGCATGGCATTGAAAGGGAGATCAATCGTGGCCGCATGCCGCTACGTGAGCATTATGGCAATGGTGCTGGTCGGCGCTGGTGGAATCTCGCCGGTGCTGGCGGAAACCGTGCATGTGACTGACAAGCTGACTGTGCCGGTTTTTCCTGGTCCGACGGATGTACAGCCGGCGTCCGGGCAACTCAAAACCGGCGATGAGCCCGAAGTAGTGCAGCGCCAGGGTGCCTATACGCAAATTCGCCTGGGTGGCGTTGAAGGCTGGGTGGAGAGTCGCTTCTTGAGTCGTCAACAACCGTCTGCGGCGGTGCTCAAAGAGGTGCGCAAACAATTGAACGATGCTCGCGTGGAGCTGCGCACCGCCAATGACAAGGTTATGATCCTGGAAAAGCAGCTTGGTTCGATTACCGAGCAGCATGATCTCGCCCGCCAGAATGATGAAGCCCGACTGCAGGCGGAATCGGAAATGCGTGACGCGCTGGCCGCGGCCGAGACGCGAGCAAAAATGGCCGAAGCCGGTATCAATATCGTCTGGATCGCAGTCGCTGTGGCCGCGCTGATAGTGGGTTTTTTTGCCGGCATCTGGTGGGATCGTGAACAGAATCGAAAGAAGCTGGGTGGTATGCATATCCGGATACGGGGAATCTAGATGAAAAATCGTACACGCCTGACAATCCATGCTGCGTGGCTGCTGTTGGCAGTGCTTGTTGGTGTGGTTGATGTCCACGCCGAGCGGCTCTACAAGTGGGTCGATGCAGAGGGCAACGTTTCGTATCACGACAAGCCGGCCCCGCAAGACTCCGGCTACAAGGTGGAAGAAAAGGATTTTGGTTACCAGACCGGCAGCTCGCGTGAGTCCGGGCGCAGGAATACCCGGAACGTGACTTATCCCGTGACGTTATACCTCACTCCTCGTTGCGCCAGCTGTGACCTGGTGCGGCAATATCTTGATGGCAAGAAACTTGCCTACTCCGTGCACGATGTCAGTGACAATCTTGCCATGCAGGCTGAATTAAAGCGTGTCAGCGGTGAGCTGACGGTGCCGACGGTAAAAATCGGCAAGCACGTGGTCTCCGGCTATAACGTAGAGCTGCTCGACAAGCTGCTGACGGAAGCGGGGTATCTGCAGGAGGCGCCTGAAACAAAGCCCTGAAGCCACGTTTCCTTGCTGGTCTCGTGTCGCGCCTGAATCAACATTACGAACGATGTCGTTCAATGGTGCCAACTTTGGCGGTCACCATCCAAAAAGCCCTTGTTCAGATATTCCCCCCATCTCGTTCGCACTCCATATTAATTATTGATATGAATCAAAGAGCAGGCCTTCTATTGCTCCCATGATTTCATGCACCGGTGTGCAGTGGATTCTTGGTCGCGAGGCGAATAATGAGCGGTCGATCGATTTATATTAGTAACAGGTAATATTAGTGATTAATGATATAGCGTATATATCGATTTTATTTAATGAATCACTTGTTTAATCGGGAGCAAAGTACTAAATTACCGGGCATATTGGGGTGGGTGTATACGCGCGAAGCTGATCTCCCGAGTGATGCAACGGGTCTTGCCCCAAAAAGTGTTTACAGACACGAAATAAGCAACTTGAAAAACAAACCAAACAACAGGGGGGCATTATGTCCAAACCAGCGTTAAGTCTCCTGACAAGGAGATTGGCGTCCATTGGTATTCCAATGACGCTGTGCCTGAGCCTCGCCAGTCCTATCGCTTTCTCTGCGGAGAAAGACGAAGACGCCGCGAAACTCGACAAAGTACAAGTCACCGGTTCTCACATCAAGCGTACCGATATGGAAGGTCCATCACCGGTTCTGGTGATTGACAAGGAAGATATCGAGCGTTCTGGTGTCAGCACTGTTTCCGAACTGCTTCAGAACCTGACTTCAAACGGCGGCGGTGCCTACGATGAGAAGTTCAGTAACTCTTTCGCACCGGGTTCATCAGCCATCTCCATGCGCGGTCTGGGCCAGGATGCTACCCTGGTATTGATTAATGGTCGTCGCGTTGCCAACTACGGCTTCTCCCAGAACATCACCGATTCATTCGTTGACCTGAACAGCATTCCGCTGGGCGCCATCGAACGCATCGAAATCCTGAAAGACGGCGCCTCTGCTGTATACGGTTCTGAAGCACTGGCCGGTGTTATCAACTTCATCTTGAAGGATAACTACCAGGGCGCTTCTGGTGACGTTCGTGTCGGCGCAACTGCCGGTGGCGGCGGTGACGAGCAGGCGTTCAACTTCATTGGTGGCACCAGCAACGGCAAGACCAGCCTGAACTTTGCGTTGAACTACTTCGATCGTGAAATTGTCATGCTCACCGATCGTGATTTCTCGTCCAGTGCTGATCAAACTGCCAATGGTGGTTATGACTTCCGAAGCTCGGCTTACCCGATCTCGAACGTTCGTTCAGCGACTACAGGCGCATGGATCGATATCAATGGCTTCTTTGATTACAACCCGTTCATGTCGTTGATTCCATCCACCACCCGCGCCGGTTCACTGGTGAACTTTAATCACCAGCTGGGCGGCGGTATCGACATGTTTGCGTCGGTATCATTCAACCAGAACAAGACCTACTCTGAAATGGCGCCGACCCCGTTGTTCGGTGACGTGGAAGGTGTTGTGGTTCCTACTGCTCAGCCATTCAATACATACGGTGAAGACGTATTTGTTCGCTGGCGTATGCTGGAAATGGGTCCACGTACCAGCTCCATTGAAACCGCAGCCACTCGTGGCCTCGTCGGTATCAAGGGCGACTTTGCTGGATGGGACTGGGAACTGGCCACTACTCGTAGCCGTTCTCGTACCGTGGATACCGGTTCCAACTACGTGAATCGCCTGGCCCTGATTGGCGCCATTAATGACGGCACCATTAACCCGTTCGGCACTACGACCAATGATCAGGCCGTACTGGACAGCATCCGTGCCAGCACCAGTCGTATCGCCATTTCCAACCTGGAAGCCTGGGATTTCAAGGCAGCCGGCGAAGTCATGCAACTGCCAGCCGGTCCTCTGTCCATGGCGGTCGGTCTGGAAAGTCGTGAAGAGCGTGTCAGCGACAACCCGGACTCCCTGTCTGCGCAGGGCCAGATCATCGGTTCCGGTGGCACGTCTTCCAACGGCAGTCGTGAGCTGACGTCTTTCCACGTGGAAGCCAGCGCACCGCTTATGAGTGGCCTGGAACTGCAGGTTGCCGGTCGTCGTGATGACTACAGTGACTTCGGTGCGACCACCAACCCGAAAATCGCCCTGCGTTACCAGCCGATCGACATGGTGGTACTGCGCGGTTCTTATGGCACCGGTTTCCGGGCGCCGTCACTGGCCGAACTGTACCTGGGCGAGTCTGAGTCCTATCCTTTCCTGATTGATACCAGTCGCTGTCAATATACTGGCGCCAGCGCGGATTGTGGTGGTTCACAGTACCGCACGATCTTCGCCGGTAACCCGGACCTGGATCCGGAAACTTCAGAGTCCACGTACTTCGGTCTGGTTCTGGAACCGTTGAAGGGCTTCAGCATCGGTTATGACTTGTGGAGCTACGTGCACGACGACGTTATCGATGCCAACACTCAGTACATCCTGGACAATGAAAGTTCATTCCCGGGCCGCGTAAACCGTGGACCATCAACTGGTGTTGATCCGGTAACAGGTAACCCGATTCCTGGTCAAATCCTGTTCATTAACGATGGCTTCACCAACATCGCCGGCCAGAAGACCAACGGTTATGACCTGTCTCTGAACTACGGTCTGAAACTGGGTGGTGGCAAGCTGGGCTTCTCCTACGTATCTACCGTAGTGCAGTCCTTCAAGCGTCGTCCGATCCCGACCGAACCGTACGAAGAACTGATCGGCGAGTACAACCGTCCGAAGGAGCGTAACCAGTTTGGTATTGCATGGGATGCAGCCAGCTACACGGTTAACCTGACCCGTAACTTCATCGATAGCTACAATGCCGGCTACCCGGATGCTACTACTGGTGAGGAAACCACGGTTGATGAGTTTGTCACCTGGGATTTGAACGTGGCTTACAACTCCGGTTACGGCAAGTTCAGCGTTGGTGCCAACAACCTGACCGACGAAGATCCGCCGTTCTCTAATGCCGAAGCCGAAGGTTATGACTTCTCAGTTCATGACCCACGCGGACGCTTCTCGTACATTCGCTACGCACTGGATTTCTGATCCGACGTAGAGTTGTAACGACAAGTAAAAATCGGGGGAGGCCTTTATGGCTTCCCCCTTTTTTTATTTTTTCTTTTTGGTCCGGGCGTCAAATAATTGACGCGGAATTTCAGTGCAAACCACTGGAAATCTGAGGAAAGTGATGTAAAGTGTAGCGATATCCCGGGCGGCCTGGCCGATTGGGCATTGCAAACACTGGACTAAAAAGAAAAAATATACACGTTTTTGATTTGGCTTTGGTGACGACTATATCCACGAACAACGGATTATCCCCAATGTGTTAGCAGCCCGGTCAGTTGCAGACGGTGGCAAAATTATTGTGTCGGAAACGACAACGACAAAGCGAGTACAGGAGTGAATTAATGCATCCGAAAACAGGCTCTTCCCGCGCCAGTGCGCTGGGTTTATTGATGCTGGTATTAGCCGCCCCCGGTTTTGCGGCGGACCCGGCCAAGGATGACGGCCTCAAGCAGGCGGTCACCACCCAGTCCGGTGTGGATGCAGCGGCCCGGTCAACCCAGACCAGGATTGACGCCATGTCCACCAAGACCCAGCAAATGGTCGAGGATTACAAGTACACGCTGCGGCAAACAGAAAGCCTGCGCCTGTACAACAACCACCTGGAAAAGCTGATCGACTCGCAGGTCAAGGAGATGGAGTCCATCAAGCAGCAGATGGTCAGCATCGAAGAGACCAATCGCGAAATTATTCCGCTGATCATGCGCATGACCGACACCCTGTCCAAGTTCATCGAGCTTGACGCGCCATTCCTCAAGGAAGAGCGCGGCAACCGGGTTGGCGAAATCCGCGATATGATCAACCGTGCCGATGTGACCGTGGCGGAAAAATACCGCCGCATCATGGAAGCCTACCAGATCGAACTGGAATACAGCCGCACCATCGAGGCCTATCACGACGTTGTTGCCATCGGCGGCAAGGATGTTACCGTGGATATCCTGCGTGTTGGTCGGGTTGCACTCATGTACCAGACCCTGGATGGTTCCGATTCCGGCATCTGGAACAACGGCAAGCGCGCCTGGGAAGAATTGCCCGGCAAGTATGATGATTCAATCCAGAAGGGATTGCGCATAGCGCGCAAGCAGGCGGCACCCGAACTGATTACCATGCCCGTCAAGGCACCGGAGGCAATTCAATGAAAAAGCTTGTATTGGCAACACTAATCTCCGGCCTGTGTATTACCCCTGCGTGGGCGGCGGATGAACCCGCCAAGGCTGATCCGTTCGCGGAGTTGCTGCAAAAAGTCCAGCAGTCGAAAATCGAAGAAACTGCCGAGAACCGGCAGCGTCTGAAAAAATTTGCCGACGAAGAGTCCAAGCGTGCCGCGATGCTGGCCAAGGCCAAGCAGGAACTGGCGGCCGAGAAAGTGCGCAGCACTCGCCTTAAGGCCGATTTCGACAAAAATGAAAAGAAGCTGACTGTCCTGGAAACCGAGTTGCGTGAGCAGCTGGGTTCTCTCGGCGAAGTATTCGGTGTGGTTCGCCAGGTTGCCGGAGATGCCCGGGCCAATTTCCAGAACTCCATTACCTCGGCCCATATCAAGGATCGTCAGCCGTTCCTCGGTGAATTGGCCAAGAGCAAGGAGTTGCCGGATATCGCCAAGCTGGAAAAACTCTGGTTTGAATTGCAGCGTGAAATCATCGAGTCCGGCAAAGTTGTGAAATTTGAAAGCCCGATCCTGCTGCCCGACGGCGGTGAAGAAAACCGTCCGACCGTACGAGTGGGGCTGTTTAACCTGGTCTCTGACGGCGAGTTCCTGCGTTACCTGTCCGACACCGACAAGGTTGCTGAATTGAGTCGGCAGCCGGCTGGCCAATATGGTTCCATGGCAGGAGACCTGGAAGATGCCAAGGAAGGATTTGTCGAGATGGCGGTAGATCCTTCGCGTGGCGTTATCCTGTCGCTGCTGGTACAAACGCCGAATCTTTTCGAGCGCCTGGCCCAGGGCAAGCTGGTCGGTTATATCATTGTATTGCTGGGCCTCGCCGGCCTGGCCATTGTTGCCCATCGGTACCTGGCCCTGAACAAGATCGACGCGGCGGTTAAGCGCCAGCTGCAAAGCAAGACCGCGGATCCGACCAATCCGCTGGGACGCATCCTGTCTGTTTATGAACAGAACCGGAATACTGACGTTGAGACGCTCGAACTGAAGATTGACGAAGCCATACTCAAGGATATCCCGGAGATTGAAAAAGGCCTGCCTATTATCAAGATCCTGGCCGTTATCGCACCGTTGTTGGGCCTGCTGGGTACGGTTACCGGTATGATTGAAACCTTCCAGGCGATCACCCTGTTTGGTACCGGTGATCCGAAGCTCATGGCCGGTGGTATATCCCAGGCGCTGGTCACCACGGTACTGGGCCTGGTAACAGCCATCCCGCTGGTACTGCTCTATACGGTGGTCCACACCAAGAGCAAGTTCATCATCGGTGTGCTTGAAGAGCAGAGCGCCGGCTTGATTGCCATGCATGCAGAAGGTGCGAAGTCATAATGTATTTCCTGCTCGAGCCATTCACCAGCATCCGCGACTTCCTGTATACAGGCGGACAGGTGCTGTGGGTGATCCTGCTGATCACCATTGTCTTGTGGACGCTGATCATCGAACGTTACTGGTATATGGGAAAGATATTCCCGGCATACGTTGAGTCGCTCAGCAAGAAATGGCAGGCGCGTGAGATCAAGAACGACTGGTATGCGCACAAGATTCGCGAATATTATGTGGCCGAGGTGAAGTTCGAGCTTAATCGCAACCTGGGAATGATCAAGACCATCATCGCCCTGTGCCCGTTGCTCGGGCTGCTGGGAACGGTTACCGGTATCATCCATGTATTCGATGTAATGGCCGCGTTTGGTACTGGCAATGCGCGTGCCATGGCATCGGGTGTATACATGGCAACGATTCCGACCATGGCCGGCCTGGTCAGCGCCCTGTCCGGATTTTATTTCAGTGCCAGGTTAAGTCATCGCGCCAGTCTTGAGCGCGAACGATTCAATGACCTGTTGCGTTTTTACGAGGATTAATCATGAGAAGAAGACGATTTAATGATGAGGAAGAAGTAGAGGTCAACATGACCCCTATGCTCGACATCGTTTTCATTATGCTGATCTTTTTCATTGTCACCACATCCTTTGTCAAGGAATCCGGTGTTGATGTGAATCGCCCGAGTGCGAAGACGGCCGAGCGCAAGGAGCGTGGCAATATCCTGATCGGGATTACCGAGCAGAATGAAATCTGGATCGACAAGCGCAAAGTGGATATTTCCGCTGTACGCGCCAATGTTGAACGGCTGCATGCTGAGAACCCTGAAGGTGCCGTTGTTATACAGGCGGACAAGAAATCAAAAACCGGGTTGCTGGTGGAAGTCATGGACCAGACCAAGCTTGCCGGCGTGGATAACATATCCATTGCCGCAACCAACAACTGATCGTCAGTGCAGTAATGATTAACAACTGGTATTACACGAAATTTATTGCTGCAGGTGTTATCACCAGCCTTGCCATTTTTTATGTCATGCAGGGTTTGATCAGCCATGATCTTAAGTACAAGAGCGCGAAAAACAACGGCGCCGCCATTGATTTTATCCGGTTGAAGCGGGACTCTGATACTGAGCTCAAAACCCGCCAGAAGCTGAAGAAGCCCGAGCCCAAGCAGCCACCGCAAAAGCCGGTTACCAAGATCGCTGAACAAAGTCGCCCGGACATGCCGGACCTGAACATCAAGATACCGCAACTGGCACGACACAAGATGACCGGTGGACCATTCCTCGGTGCCGGCGGCGGTTCGCGCGACGGTGACGTAGTGCCGGTTGTTCGTATTCCGCCACAGTATCCCCGTCGCGCGGCCATGTCTGGAACCGAGGGCTGGGTGAAGGTTGAATTTACAATTATGGAAGATGGAACCGTCGCCGAAGCCGTCGTTGTGGATTCCAAGCCGCGCCAGGTATTTGATCGTGCTGCTATCCAGGCGATCCTGAAGTGGAAATTCCGGGCGAAACTTGAAGGTGGCAAACCTGTGCGCCAGCGCGCAACCCAGACCATCGAATTCAAGCTGGAACAGTAAGAGGCTAAATATGGTGTTCCGTAAAATATTGTCCCTGTTGATTCTCGCCAGCCTGGCGCCACAGGTACATGCCGCGAACAATCTTACAGAGCGCATGCACAAGCACCTGGGTGACGTGCAGTTGATGATTGGCGATGAGAAATATGACCAGGCAAAATCCAAGCTGGATACCATTTTTCCGTCCATGGAGCATGATCCTTACTTGCGTACGCTGGGACACCAGACCTACGCCTTTATCTATGCCTCGAAGGAGCAGTATCCCAAGGCCGAGCGTCATTTTGAGGATGCACTGAAAAACAACACCATCCCCGAATCGCTGGCTCATTCGATCCTGTACAACCTGGCCCAGGTCTACATGGCCCAGGAGCAGTACAAAAAGACTATCGATACGGTCAAGCGCTGTTTCACTTACGAAACCAAACCGATTGGTCGAACTCATGCGCTGGCGGGCATCTCCTATGCGCAGCTGAAATCTCCGGATAATGCAATCAAGCACCTGGAAATCGCCATCAGGAATGATGATCAGGCCCAGGAGGCCTGGTACAAGTTGTTGCTTGGTTTGTATTTCCAGAAAAAGGATTACCAGAACGCAATCACCATTCTCGAAGAAATGGTCAGGGAATTTCCCAAGACCCGGGAATACTGGCAACAGTTGTCAGGCTTGTATTTTACTGTCGGCAATACAACGCGCTCGTTGACAGTCTATGAACTGGCGAGAAAGATGGGTTACCTTGAAAAGGAAACCGAGTACATGAATCTCGCGAAGATGTACGCGTTTAACCAGGACCCCTTTGAAGCGGCCAGCGTGGTTCAGGAAGGACTGGAAAAGGAAATGGTCAAGCCGACCGAAAAGAACCTGAAGTTCCTGTCCGAAGCATGGCTGCAGGCCAAGGAGCATGACAAAGCGCTGGAAGCGCTGTTACAGGCCGCCAAGGTGACAGACAACCCGGATCTGTATTACAGCGCTGCGCAGGTTAATCTCGATATGTCCAAGTGGTCCGAGGCGGTAAAAGCCGCGACCAAGGCTACTCGAAGTCGTGAACCCAAGATGCGGGCCAAGGCTTACCTGGTCAAGGGCATCGCCCAGTATGAAAACAAGCAATACAGTGATGCGATTCTGACGTTCAGGCATCTGCAAGATCTCAAGGTTCCTGCATCGGCCAAGGACGATGTAAAAAGCCAGAAAAAACAGGCAGGACAATGGATTGCCCACATTCAAGATGAAATGGGCATGATGGATGAGGAAGTGGCCAAGGCAATAAAGGACAAGGTTGCTGCGGTGCTGGACAAGGACAAGACCCTGGCTGCGGAAAACGCAATCCAGAAAGCAAAAAAAGAGGTAAAGTCTGATGGCAAGTCAGCAGGTTCAGCTGACAAACCGGAAAAATAGCAGCCAACAACAATAACAGTCTGCCGTCCCAATGCTGGTTCATATTGGAGCCAGTGCAGTATGGAGAGACATCATGTTCAAGACGCGAAACATTACACTGGCCGTAGCCATTATCGCCGTTCCGGCGCTTTACTGGCTTGCATCCCTGGTCTGGTTCAAACCATTCAACATTGATCATTTTTTCCTGCGCGCGACGATAACGGAATTCAGCCGTTATCCCGAAGCCTTGTCACAGATTCGCCTGCTGGAGCCGTGGGGAATTACGAGTCATAACCACGAGCTCAACGATGAATCGGTCGAAGCGGTAAAAGCGTCATTGGCTCGATTGAAGGTCAATCACCAGGTGCTGGAAAGCTACGACTACAACAAGTTAAGCGACAATCAGAAGTTGTCCTATGACATCATGATGTGGCGAGCGAAGCATGAACTTGCCGGCGAAAAATACGCATTTCACAATTATCCCGTCAACCAGTTATTCGGCGTACAAAGCCAGTTACCGACATTCCTGCTGACCATGCATTCGTTGACCGACAAGGATGGCGCTGCGGCCTATATTGACAGGCTGAACCTCGTTGACAGGAAATTCCAACAGGTAATCGAGTCGTTGAAGTACCGTGAGGCCAACGGCGTGATCCCGCCGCGATTTGTCATCAACAAGGTCATTGCCGAAGTAAATGGTTTTGCTGACAAGCAAGCCAAGGATCATCCGCTGTACACGGTTCTGAAAACCAAGATGGCGGAAGCAGCGGTACTGCAAGAATCAGAGCAGCAGAACATCCTGGCGGAAGCGGAAAAAGCCCTGACCGAGAGCGTCTTTCCTGCGTACCGCAAGCTGGCTACCTATCTGTCCGAACTGGAAACCAAGTCAGATGATCGTGCCGGTGTCTGGAAGTTGCCGGATGGTGACAACTATTACCAGCACATGCTGCGTAACCATACCACCACCAACATGACTGCCGAGGAAATTCATCAGCTGGGCCTGGACGAAGTGGCGAGAATTCACGCGGAAATGGACGCTATTCTTGCTTCCCAGGGCATGACCAGGGGTACCGTCGGAGAGCGCATGCGCGCCCTGGAGAAGGATCCTCGCTTCAAGTACGAAAATACCGAAGAAGCCAAAAAAGTATATGTAGAGGATTACGACCGCATCATCAGCGAGATAAATGCCGGCATGTCCAAGGCGTTTTCGCGCCTGCCGGCGGCCCCGGTTGAAGTGCAGCCGATCCCGAAATTCAAGGAAAAAACCGCACCGGTTGCCTATTACAATGGCCCGGCGCTGGATGGTTCGCGCCCCGGCGTGTTCTATATTAACCTGCGAAACATGGAAAGCGTGTCCAAGTACAAGATGCGGTCATTGGCTTACCATGAAGCGGTACCCGGCCATCATTTCCAGATTGCCTTGCAGCAGGAAATCGCCGATTTCCCGTTATTCAGGAAAATCACCTTCTTCACCACCTTTGCCGAAGGCTGGGCACTTTATGCCGAACGCCTGGCCTGGGAGTTGGGTTACCTGAATGACCCGTTCGATAACCTTGGCCGCTTGCAGTACGAATTGCTCCGTGCCGTGCGCCTGGTTGTGGATACCGGTCTGCATTACAAGCGCTGGAGTCGTGAACAGGCCATTGACTATATGGAGTCTGCTACCGGTTCACCGAACGACAACGTCGTAGCCGAAATTGAACGCTATATTGTCATGCCCGGGCAGGCCTGCGCCTATAAGATCGGCCAGCTGACCATTAACCGTTTGCGTGACCATGCCAGGGAAAAATTGGGTGAAAAATTCAGCCTTAAGGAGTTTCATGCCGTGGTCATCAATACCGGCTCTATGCCTATGGAAGTGCTGGAAAAACAGGTGGAGCAGTATATTCAGTCGACGCTGAGTTCGAGTAAAGCGGCTGCCTGAGACCCATCGCGCTGACAAGTTTATGCAGCCAGGCAGGCCCTCAGCGGGCCTGTCTTTGTTTACGGGAGGCGGTCACCCGCCCTATTTAGGAATGAGAATGATTTGCATTTACAAAAAAAATACGCATAATAGGCGCCGCTCGCCCGTTAATGCCGGGTGGGTAAATTCTTTTTGTTGTAAAACAATTACTTGGGTAGATATAGCGTAGGTCAGGCGAATATTGTCGATGCCCTGCTGCGACCCGCCCAGCGCAATTATTCAGGATGCAGAACGTGAAACCTTATACATTGATTCGAACCGCTATTGGCAGATTATTGACAGTAGCCATACTAATGGGCCTGGGCGCCCCGGTCTTTGCCAAGGAACTGATTGTTTATTCCGCGCGTAACGAGCAGTTGATCAAGCCCTTGTTCGATGCCTATACCCGGGAGACCGGGACCCCCATCCGTTACATTACCGACAAGGCTGCGCCCCTGCTGGCACGACTGAAAGCGGAAGGAAAAAATACCTCGGCCGACGTGCTCATTACCGTTGATGCGGGAAACCTGTGGAAAGCTGCCAATGATGGTGTCCTGGAAAAAATCGATTCAGCTGTGTTGTCAAAAAACATTCCGCTGCACTTGCGAGACCCCGGGTCACGATGGTTTGGCGTGTCGGTACGGGCGCGAACCATTGCTTACTCTTCTGCTCGGGTGAAACCTTCCGATCTTTCCACCTACGAAGCCCTTGCAGAACCACAATGGAAAGGACGGTTGTGCCTGCGCACGTCCAAAAAAGTCTATAACCAGTCCCTGGTGGCCATGATGATTGCTGCAATGGGTGAAGCCAGGGCGGAACAGGTTGTGCGTTCCTGGATTGGAAACCTGGCTACTGATGTTTTTGCCAACGATACGGCGGTTTTGAAAGCCATAGAATCCGGCCAGTGTGATGTGGGTATTGTGAATACCTATTATTACGGCCGGTTGCTGAAAAAGTCACCGGTGTTGCCCGTCAAGCTATTCTGGCCGAACCAGTCAGGTCGGGGAGTGCATGTTAACGTTTCCGGTGTCGGTGTAACCGCCCACAGTCGCAACAAGGTTGAAGCGACCCGGTTTGTTGAATGGCTCTCGACTGAACCCGCGCAGCGCATCCTCGCCGATGGCAACATGGAATACCCGGCTAACCCGGCTATCAAGTCCAATGAAGTCGTGTCGGCCTGGGGTGACTTCAAGCAAGACCAGATCAACGTTGCCAGGGCAGGCGAATTACAGGTGAAAGCCGTGAAGCTTATGGATCGGGCCGGGTACCGCTGACAACCAGTCAAAACCGCAAACTTGAGTAGCACTTAACATGGCTGACACAGTGCTGGATCGTTCGTCTCGATTGCGCCCAATGGGCATGGCCGCATGGCTGAACGTCAATGTGCAATACTGGAAACTTGCCAGTATGCTGATTGCGGCAGCTGTAGTCCTGCCGATTGCGGTACTGTTCGCTTCCTGGCTGCAACCGGCGGAAGACGTCTGGATTCACCTGGCGGAGACCGTGCTGTCTGACATAGTCTCGAACAGCGCTATCCTGGTGATCGGTGTGAGCGTCGGCACACTTGTACTGGGAACCAGCCTGGCGTGGTTCACGGCAATGTGTGAATTTCCGGGACGCAGGGTATTTGAGTGGGCATTGATGTTACCGTTGGCCATGCCCGCATACGTTATGGCATTTGTCATGGTCGGGTTGTTCGACTATTCAGGCAGTGCAGCTGCTTTGCTGCGCGAAACAACAGGAATTGTTTTGCCCTCAATTCGCTCGGCTGGTGGCGTGGTGACGGTAATGGTGCTGGCCTTCTACCCTTATGTCTACATGCTGGCCCGCGCGGCGTTCCAGAGCCAGGGTCGTAACCTGACGGATAGCGCGCGAGTACTCGGCATGAGTCCATGGGGGGCGTTTTACCGTATAGCCTTGCCAATGTCCCGACCGGCCCTGGCGGGTGGCGTTTCCCTTGCTGTAATGGAGAGCCTGGCAGATTTCGGAGCTGTTGCGGTTTTCAACTACGATACATTCACAACAGCGATTTACAAGTCATGGTTGGGCATGTTCAATCTCCAGGCAGCCGCCCAATTGGCATCACTGTTGTTGTTGTTCGTGTTGTTGATGATCTACGGCGAACGTCGTTTGCGAAACAGGGCGCGTTATGTTTCCGCTGGCAAGGGTAATCGTGATCTGCGTTACCGGCTTGCGGGTCGCAATGCCGCATTTGTCAGTCTGTACTGTTCCATTGTGTTTGTGGCGGCTTTCATTGTGCCAGTCGCGCAACTGTTTTCATGGATAATGGAAACCGGTTTGAATGATTTGAACAAGCGCTACCTGGATTTTCTTGGTAATACCCTGCTGCTCGGTGGAATGGCCGCCGCCGCCGCCGCCATCATCGCGTTAATGCTCGCCTATACTTACCGCTTGCAGCCGGATGGCTTGACCCGCGTGGCCATGCGCATAGCTACCATGGGGTATGCATTGCCCGGTTCCGTACTTGCCGTGGGCATCATGCTGGTGGTGGTGCGATTGGACCAGGCGTTGGTGACATTGATAAATGTTCTCACCGGACTGACTGTCACCCAGGTGCTGACCGGTTCGGTTGTGGTGCTGGTAATTGCCTATGTTGTCAGGTTCCTGGCCGTGGCATTTTCTCCTATCGACAGCGCGTTTGAGCGAATTCGCCCGTCCATTCTGCAGGCTGCGAGAAGTCTTGGTGCCGGTAACTGGCAAATCCTGTGGCGAGTATCGTTACCAATGTTGCGCAGCGGCGTATTAACCGCCATGTTGCTGGTATTTGTCGAGGTCATGAAAGAAATGCCGGCGACATTGCTGTTGCGCCCGTTTGGCTGGGACACGCTGGCGACCCGGATATTTGAAATGACGTCAGAAGGCGAGTGGGAACGGGCCGCGCTGCCGGCGTTAAGCCTGGTGTTGGCCGGCCTGATTCCTGTAGCGCTGCTGATCAGAAAAACCGAGCAAGGCTAGCCGACCGTTATCCTGTCAAATTGATCAATGGCTTAGCCGGGATAGTTAAAGTATCTGCAAGTAATCCTGCAAATCATTGGGTCTTTTTCCTTGGCATTGGGCGGTGGCGGGTTTATATTTGCGCCTCAACCAACGGTACTGTGGGAGAGACCGGTGACTGTACTTACAGTAACCGGCGCCGAAGGCGCAACCCGCCCGGAAACGCTCAGGCAAAAGGACCGCAGTTCACCCGGTTGACTCTGGAGAGATCCCGCTCCGCATCGGACAGGGACACCGAAGGGGCTCAAGCTCTCAGGTAACCGGACAGAGGGGCGATAGTGAAAGACTGTTGCTCAAGGAGTGCCGGTGACCTGTTCATCAAAGCCGATTCACACTGTTGATCTGTCAGCTGCCGTGGCAGCACCCAATGCAACGCGTATGCCTGCGTGGATACGCTATGGCCTGGGCCAGGGAACCGACTATGGTCAAACCGCGCGTGCGATCCAGCAGCAGGCATTGCACACCGTATGCGAAGAAGCCCGTTGTCCGAACCGTGGCGACTGCTGGAGTGCGGGTACAGCCACTATTATGCTGCTTGGTGAACGATGTACCCGTGCCTGCGGGTTCTGTTCGGTACAAACTGCCAAGCCACTGCCTGTTGATCTAGATGAGCCCACCCGTGTTGTCGAGGCCGTGCAAACCATGGGACTGCGCTACGTGGTGCTGACGTCAGTAACCCGAGACGATCTGGAAGACGGCGGTGCTGCTATATTCGCCGACTGTGTCAAACGACTGCGTATTATGAATCCCGGGCTGGGCGTCGAGTTGTTGACGCCGGACTTCCACCGATGCCAGGACCAGGCTATCGAAATCGTGGCAGCTGCCCTGGAACATGAGACGAACCAGGCACCAAAACTGGTGTGGGGCCATAATATGGAGACAGTGCCGCGCTTGTACCGGGTCGCCCGTAAGGCAGCCAGCTATGAGCGTAGCCTTAACTTGCTGCGTAATGCAGCCGCCTTGCCAGGCGTCGAAGCCAAGTCCGCAATGATGCTCGGTCTGGGTGAGACAGAAGCCGAGATCCTGCAGGTGATGACGGATTTGCGCGAAGCAGGTGTTCAGCGCCTGGTCCTGGGCCAGTATCTCAGGCCGTCCATGAAACACCTGCCGGTTGAAGCGTATATTCATCCCGACCAATTTGAGAAATACGAAAACCATGCGCGTGATCTGGGATTCAGTTGGGCGAAGTGCAGCCCGCTTGCCCGAAGCTCCTATCATGCCGAAGAGATCCAGCAACCCTAACTGACAAGGAAACCGGAACCAGCCAATGGGAAATCGTACCGCTTTATATGAGAAACACGTAGCAGCCAACGGCAAGATTGTCGACTTTGCCGGCTGGGATATGCCACTACACTATGGATCGCAACTGGAAGAACACAAGCTTGTGCGTGAAGATGCCGGCATGTTTGACGTATCACATATGGCGGTCACGGATTTGAAAGGTGAAGGCGTGCATGATTTTCTTCGCCTGTTGATAGCCAATGATGTCGCCAGGCTGACCGAAAAAGGCAAGGCGCTTTACAGTTGCATGTTGACCACTGATGGCACCGTAATTGACGACCTGATTGTGTACTATGTCGAAGATGGCTGGTACCGGGTTGTCTCCAATGCCGGTACCCGCGAGAAAGACATGAAGTGGATACGCGGTGCCGCGGAAACCATGGGCAATGTCGAAATTATCGAGCGTAGTGACCTGTCCATCATTGCCGTGCAGGGACCCAAAGCCAAGGAAAAAGTGTACACCGCCCTGGGTGAAGCCGTGCGCGAGGCGTGTTCGCCGCTGAAGTATTTTTATTCCGCGCGCATCGGCGAGCTGTTTATTGCCACAACCGGTTATACCGGGGAAGAAGGTTTCGAAATCATACTGCCGTCCAAGGCGGCACCGTTTACCTGGGATCAATTACTGGAAGCCGGGGTCAGGCCTGCCGGTCTCGGAGCCCGTGATACGCTACGCCTGGAAGCCGGGATGGCGCTTTATGGAAATGACATGAGTGAGACGACAACGCCGCTGGAAACCGGTTTGGCCTGGACTGTTGTCTGGGAGCCGCAAGAGCGTCGTTTCATCGGTCGCGATGCACTGGAGGCCCAGAAAGAGCGCGGCCTGGAGCATCGCCTGGTCGGCGTGGTGCTGGAAGACAAGGGCGTGTTGCGTCGCCACCAGGAAATTGAATTTGAAGGGCTTGGCAAGGGTGAAATCACCAGTGGCGGGTTTGCGCCAACGCTGAATATGTCCATAGGACTGGCGTCGGTACCGGTGGCAGTCCAAACCGGAAGCAAGTGCAAGGTTCTGATGCGTGGACGAGAATTGAACGCGCGTGTAGTAAAATATCCATTTGTTCGTAACGGCAAGAGTTGTCTGGCTTAAGGGGAATAGCAATGAGTAATGTACCGGGTGATCTTAAATATACAAAATCCCATGAATGGGTGCGTGTCGAAGGAGACACGGCTACAGTAGGAATTACCGCGCATGCCCAGGACCTGATGGGCGACATGGTGTTCGTGGAGCTGCCGGAAGTCGGCACATCTTTGCAGGCGGCATCGGATTGCGCAGTGGTCGAGTCCGTCAAGGCTGCATCTGACGTATATGCGCCGATTGATGGTGAAGTCACTGAAGCCAACGATGCCGTGGCTGACAGTCCGGAGCTTGTCAACAAGGATCCGTTTGGCGAAGGCTGGATGTTCAAAATGACCATTGCTGACGCTGGCCAGCTGGATGGACTGATGGACCCGGCAGCCTATGAAGCGCTGATTGCTTCCGAATCACACTAGTAGCAATACACGTTGCAGTTCCAAGATTTGACCTGTTGAGGTGGCCTATGCCATTTGTACCGCATACCGAAGAAGATATCCGTTCCATGCTTGAAACCATTGGTGTTAACGGCATTGATGACCTGTTTGATGAAATCCCTGAGTCGCTACGGGCGGAAGGATTGAAACAGGTTCCGGAGGCCATGAGCGAAATGGCGTTGCAAAGATTAATGATGCAGCGCGCCGAAACCGATGGTCGATACATCAACTTCATCGGTGCCGGTGCCTATGAGCATCATATTCCTGCTGCTATCTGGGAAATCACCACCCGTGGTGAATTCTATTCGGCGTATACACCTTACCAGGCTGAAGCCAGCCAGGGCACGTTGCAGCTGATCTATGAGTACCAGTCGATGATGGCCAAGTTAATGGCCATGGATGCATCCAATGCATCCATGTACGACGGTGCATCCGCCTTGTCAGAAGCCGTGCTCGCTGCGGTCCGTACCGGCAAGAAGGCACGTAAAATCCTGATGCCCAGGACCGTGCATCCGACTTACCGAAGTGTGGTGAAAGGTATTGTCAGCAGCCAGCATATAGAATTGATGGAAGTTGACTACGATAGTGCAACCGGTACAACCACGCAATCATGCCTGGAAGCTGTCGATCTCGACAATGTTGTCGCTCTGGTTATCCCGCAGCCGGCATTTTTCGGAACACTGGAAGATGTTGATGCGTTGACTGACTGGGCGCACAAGAACAACCTCCTGGTTATTGCCGTAGTCAATCCAATGGCCATGAGCCTGTTCAAGGCACCTGGACAGTGGGGCACCGAAGGCGCTGATTTCGCCGTTGGCGAAGGCCAGCCAATGGGTATACCGCTGGCGTCGGGTGGACCGTATTTTGGCTTCATGTGTTGCCGGCAGCAGCATATTCGCCAGATGCCTGGCCGTATCGTAGGCCGAACCGTTGACCTTGATGGCAAGCAGGGCTTCTCATTGACGTTGCAGGCACGCGAACAGCATATTCGTCGCTCCAAGGCGACTTCGAACATTTGTACCAACCAGGGGCTGATGGTCACCGCTGCGACCATTTATATGGCAATGATGGGTGGCAAGGGTTTGCGACAGGTGGCGCTGGCCAGCCACAATAATGCGGCGAAGCTTCGCAAGGAGCTGTCGGCTATTGATGGTGTAGCGACCGTTTTTGATACGCCGTTTTTCCATGAGTTTGTGCTGAAGCTGAATGCATCTGCCGAGGATGTTCTGCGCTCACTGGAAGCACAGAACATTGTAGGCGGCTACAACATCAGTGAGCATTATCCGGAACTGGGACAGGCCATACTTGTGTGTGCTACTGAGACCCGTACGGAGAATGATATCAAGCAGTACGCGTACCATATGGATCGTATTGTCAGCAAGCGCCGCCTGGATCCGCCTTGCGCGAAAAAGGTTGGCAGCGCCGAGTAACGCATGAGACAGCAATGGCGTCATGCAAAAGCGAATCCAGGCCAGTCGCATGTCGCCCGTGCCGTGTTTGCCCGGGTGACGGGTTCAGACAAGGCATTGGCCGCATTGACCGAAGTTTATGCCGGCTGATGCAAGTGTTTATGCAGTTGAAACTGTAGTATGGAGAAGACTTCATGTTGATTTTTGAAAGATCGCAACCCGGCCGCGGAAACCCGACTCATTGGCCGGAATCCGAGAGCGTTGCTGATGATTTGCCACAGCACCTGCTGCGAAACGATATCGCGGAATTGCCCGAAGTATCGGAAATGCAGGTAGTGCGTCATTACACCGGCTTGAGTCAGAAAAACTTTTCCATCGATACACATTTCTACCCGCTGGGCTCATGCACGATGAAATACAATCCGCGTGCGTGCAATACCCTCGCCAGTTTGCCGGCGTTCCTCGGACGGCACCCGCTGTCATCGGAAGCAACCGGCCAGGGTTTCCTTGCGTGCATGTATGATCTTCAGAAGATATTGAAGGACGTTACCGGAATGAAGGGTGTGTCGTTAACGCCCATGGCCGGCGCCCAGGGCGAGTTTGCCGGTATTGCCATGATCCGCGCCTATCATGAATCCCGTAACGATACTGCGCGTACCGAGATACTGGTTCCGGATGCTGCTCATGGCACCAACCCGGCGACGGCGGTCATGTGTGGTTACAAGGTCAGGGAAATTCCAACGGACGACGAAGGTGACGTTGATCTCGAGGCGCTGAAAGCGGCAGTGGGTCCGCAAACTGCGGGGTTGATGCTGACTAACCCGTCGACACTGGGCGTGTTTGAAAAGGATATCAAGGACGTTCAGAAGATTGTGCACGATGCAGGCGGTTTGCTTTATTACGATGGCGCCAACCTCAACGCGATCCTGGGTCGGGTCAAGCCGGGTGATATGGGATTTGATGTCATGCACCTGAACCTGCACAAGACCTTTTCAACTCCGCATGGTGGCGGTGGACCGGGTGCCGGCCCGGTAGCTGTCAACGAAAAACTGGAGCCTTTCCTGCCCGTGCCCATGGTCGGAGAATCCCATGGCAGGTATTTCTGGATGACGGAAAAAACGCGCCCGCAAACTATCGGTCGCCTGTCAGCGCATATGGGCAATGCCGGCATTCTGCTTCGCGCCTATATCTATGCCCGATTGCTGGGTCGTCATGGAATGCACCGGGTTGCGGACTTTTCCACGTTAAACGCGAACTACATGATGAAGCGCCTGAAAGATGCCGGATTTGATATGGCGTTCCCTACACGTCGGGCAACCCATGAATTTATTCTGACGCTCAAGAAGCTGAAAGATGAAACCGGTGTTATCGCCATGGATGTCGCCAAGCGACTGCTCGACAAGGGCTACCATGCGCCAACAACCTACTTCCCTTTGCTGGTGCCGGAATGTTTCCTGATTGAGCCTACCGAGACTGAAGACAAGGATACGCTGGATCGTTTTGTGGAGGCGATGGTAGAGATTGAAACCGAGGCTCGAGAGCAGCCGGAAATGGTCAAATCAGCGCCGCATACCATGCCGGTTCGTCGGCTGGATGATGTCCGGGCTGCGCGTGAACTGGACCTGGTATGGCAAAAGCAGGCTGACTAGGCAGAAACACAGTTGCAACACTAAAAAAGCCGGGCATTGCCCGGCTTTTTTAGTGTTGCTGGCGTGCCGTGTATGCCATGACCGTTGTGCCTTGAGAGTCGTGGCAGTGTGAGTGGCAGCTACCTAGTTATTTTTCCAGATACACAGCCTGCCATCCTTGCTGCCGGCAGCCACCAGCCCGGTCCTGGATACGATGAGGCTGAGCATTGCGCCGCCCGAGCAGCCGAAGCTGTCATGCCTGGCGCCGCTGCTGGTGTTCCAGATATGCACTTGCTGATCGCTGCCTGCACCCAGCAATTGACGTCCATCCGGCGTAAAGGTCAGCGCGTTTACCTGTTCGGGAGATTCGGAAAGCGTAACCAACTCGTCTCCTGTCGGTGCGTGCCGAATCTTGAGTATCCGACTCTTTCCGGAAGATGCGATCTTGTTACCGTCAGTTGAATAGCTGACCGCGTTGACGCGCCCCATGTGGCCAAACAGGCTGTTCGTCTCCTTGCCGTTCAGTACCGACCAGTATTTTAGTTGCCCGTCATCAGAACCGCTGACCAATGTTTCGCCATTCGGAGAAAATGCCAGGGCCAGTATGCTGTCGTTGTGCCCGGACAATTCGTGGAGACGGCGTTTGCGCCGGGTGTCCCAGATCATGATCGTTTCATCTTTGCCCCCGGAGGCCAGTAGCCCGCCTTGCGGCGAAAACGCCAGGCTGAACACGGCGTAGTCGTGCCCATTGAACTCGGAAAGTTTTCGACCGCGACGCATGTCCCAGAGAATGATCTTGGCGTCATTGCCGGCTGACGCCAGCAGCTTGCCGTCGCCTGATGAAGCCAGGGCGAGAACGCTGCGACTGTGCCCTTTGAGCGTGAGTACCAGTTTCCCGGTAGCGACGGACCAGATACGCACTAGATTGTCATCGCTGGCGGTGGCGATGCGGGAATCGCCGTTAACAAAGGCGGCGGAATGAATCGCGCCCGGATGTTGGTCAATACTGTGTACCAGTGTGACTGAATGCTGAAACATCGGTGGCTGTTCGGATCGCCGAATCGTCTCGTTGGTAACCGGGTTAGTCCGGCTGCCGTCACCCTTTATTGCCGCGAGCAGGCCCGTGTTGCTCGCCCGGGGGGCGGTTTGCGTGACCCCGGTTCCGCTCGCGTGTGCAGCTGGCAGGCAAAGCAGGCCGATCGTGACCACAGCCGAGACTATTTCGCGCATCGCAATGGCCGTGTTTTCGCGAGCCCGGCACCGCGTTGAAGCCGGCAGGATGATTTGCAACATTGGCGTACTCCCTTCCGATGACGTCCGGAGCTGTTTGCCCGGGGGTCGACCCACCCGCATTTTGGAAGATTAAGACATCCGTCAGGATGTCTCCTTGTGGGCAGGGGACAAATGCTTTTTTATAAGGATTGCTGAATTGATGCAAGTCAGGTGCTATGGTAGGTGGCCATTTCAACCTTGAACAAGCAAATCATGACCAAATCCGTTAACAGCGCTTTCAGCCTGGGGCGCATAGTCAGAGCCTTCAGGTATTCAATTCAGGGGCTGAAAGCGGCCTGGCGCCACGAGGCCGCGTTTCGGCAGGAATTGGCGGCCTGCGGGGTTTTGCTGCCCGTCGCCGTGTGGCTGGGGCCGACAGTTTCAGATCGCCTGTGGCTGATCGCCAGCCTGGTTCTGGTATTGCTGGTGGAATTGCTGAATTCAGCAATTGAGGCGCTCGTGGACTGGCGTGATGAGCCGCCGCATCCATTCGCCGGAAGAGCCAAGGATCTTGGCTCGGCGGCTGTATTGCTGGCAGTGGTGCTGGCACTGCTCACCTGGTTGGCGGTGCTGTGGCCACATTATCTCGCAGGCGGGTGGTGAGCGCTGGCCGCAGGCCGGGCGCCCCAGTATAATTCGCCGCCAGTTGATCACGGCCATATCAGGCCTGGAGTACCCGTTCGATGCAATTTCTTCATACCCTGTTCAGCCACCCGGGAATGCGCAAAGCATTCCTGGCCGTGCGCGTTCCTGTTGTCCTGGTGGCATTGGCGGTATTTGCCTGGTTCATGAAAACCGACTGGCTGATTCCGGCCGTAGCACTGTCGTTTTTTGGTGAAATCATCCAGGTCTGGTGTTTCGCCTCCCTGGTAAAAAATGAAGAGCTAACCGCTCGCGGACCCTATGTCATGGTGAGAAATCCCATGTACTTGGGACGCTACTTCCTGATCCTGGGTTTTGTCATGTTGCTGGCCAATGTCTGGGTGATAATCGCCTACACGGTGTTGTATTACTTTTATATGGTAAACCGGGTGAAACGCGAAGAATCTCGCCTGAAAAAACTGCTCGGAGAGCCTTACACCCGCTACTGCGCCAGTACCTGGCGTTTTCTGCCGCGTCTGAATCGTTTGTTCCGCAGCGAAGTCTGGTTCTGGGACTGGCGGGTAATGACCAGCAATAACGGTCATTGGAACTTTTTGTCGGCCATTGCCTCGTGGGCGGTGGTTGCGGCTGCCTTCTGGCTTCGTCCGCTGATCTAGACCAGCGGACGCCCCTGACGTTCCAGGTTGCGTTGCCGGGCATGCCAGGCAGCGGTTCTCTTGTGCTGCCGGTCCGTGTCGAGTATGTGACCATCGAGCCAGGTCTTGATAAAACTCATGGTCCGCTGCTGAACACCCTGGTCCCTTGATTTGAACCGATCGGCATAGTTGTCCAACCACTTCACCAGTCTGTCATGATTTTCCTTGTGCCGAGGGTAATCCGGGTAGTTGATGCTGCGCAGGTGGGCCTCATCGTATTCGAAGCGGGGCTGTGTGTACTTGATCAATTCGATAAAGATTTTTTCCCCGCTATGCCAGCGACTGCCCATCGTTGAGTGCTGCGTGGTAGCGGTTGCCAATACTAAATATTAAAAAGTTGTCGGTGCCGGGTGTCGAGAGTGTCGTGTCCTGCGCTGTAAATAGGGTTCCATTCAAACAAAATCATTCAGAACTCCATTGGTGGATTTTGGTTTCGGAAGTGGGCGCGGAGTATGCCGATCTGGAATCAAAAATACTTAAACTATATCAGGGAATACTAATTTGCTTTGCGCGCACACCTTTGGGCGCTGCCTGTGGACTGTGCCCGAGCCCGAGGTTGCCAGCCTTTCGTGAGCACATTCATCGGTTTTGTCGTTATGTCTTTGAATGTCCGAATATTGATGTACTAGACTTCAGGGTTCATTGATAACAATTATCAATTCAGGTCGGAGGCAGGGAATGTTCTGGAGCAAGTGGTTCGGCGACAAGACCAAAAAGCCGGCGTCGCGCCAAAAAAAGAAAAAGCATCAGCATCGAAAAAAACGTTCCAGCAGGGATCCGTTACAACAATTTGTTGTTGAAGAAATTGAATTGTCAGCACCCGCGGCTACGGTGGTTGCGGCAGCGCCCGAGGCTTCGCCCGGAGCCGCTTCCCGTGTGCGTTGGAAACCGTTAGTTCGCATGAGCACAGGCTGGATTAGCTTGTGCGTCATGGTGGCGGTGGCGGCGATCTTCTCCCGCAGCGCGTGGCCGCTGGATGAAACCCGGTTGCTCGGCCAGGCGTGGGAGATGTGGCGTGATGAACAATGGCTGGTGCCGGTACTGAACGGTGCGGCCGACTGGCGAACCCCGCCATTGATGCACTGGATCATTTTATACCTGTGGCAGTTTACCGGCGCTGAAGAATGGCTGGCGCGCGCCTTGCCTGCAGTTTTCGCCGGCTTGACAACGATATTCATGGTTTTATTGGCGCGTAACCTGTGGCCAGGCCGGGCAGATATTGCCCGCTATGCGCCGTTTACCCTGTTTGGCCTGCTGTTCTGGTCGGCATTCAGTGGTTTTCTGCTCGCCGACATGGCAGTTGTACTGTTTGTCACCATGGCCATGTGGGGCGTGAGCGTGGCGGCCTACCGGTCCAGCACGCCGGGTTGGCTGATCGTGTTTGTTGCCCTTGCTCTCGGCATTTTCGCCGGTGGTTTGCCCATACTGTGGTATGTCCTGCCAATCATGATCCTGGCACCGGCCTGGGTGCGCGAAGACGCGCGCGTTGCCGCAGGGCGCTGGTATGGGTTGACCATTATGACCTCGGCGGCGGCGTTGGCTATTGCTGTTTACTGGTGGTCGGTGGCGAGGATTAATGCCGGGCCCGAATTGCTGCAATGGCTGCAACTGTGGTTGCTGCCGCAACCGGCGCAGTATTTCAGCGTTTCCATGCCCTGGTGGGGTTACCTGTTATTCCTGCCCATCGTATTTTTGCCGTGGTCCATCTGGCCGTTGGTATGGATGCGGTTATGGCATATTCGACGGGAGCAGACCAATCGCGGACTGCTGTTTGTTGTGCTCTGGGGTTTGCCGATGCTGGCGTTGTTGTGCGTACTGGAGCCCAGGCAGCCACACTTCCTGTTGCCGCTGTTCCCGGCATTTGCCCTGGCGGTAACCTACCTGTTGTTCGATGATGAGCTGGCGGACCGGGGGGAAGACAGTGTGTTGGCGAGTATGAGTTTTCCGACCATTGTTGTCGGCGGCTTGCTGGCCATTTTGCCAAAATTACCGCGCATCGAGTTTCTGCCTGAATGGTTATGGCAACTGCCGCCGTGGGCGGGGTTGTTGGTCGGCGTGATGGGCGTATTTCTTGCCTGGACGCCGGCACAACGTATACCGGTGCGTATGATGAATATGTCCATTGCCGGTGTTATGGTTATTGTTATGCTGAACCTGGCAGCGGGTTGGCGTTACCAGGAAGTTCTGGGCAATGAGAAGACCGCCGGAATTATCGGTTTATTACAGGGGGACGGCAGGCTGGTGGCATACATAGGATCCTATAGCGGCCAATATCATTTTGCCGGACGAATTCGAACCAATTTCACCATCCTGGAGCCCGATGAAATAATTAACTGGGTGAATGATAATCCCACCGGTGTTTTGCTGGCACAAGACGAGACCTGGATGGAAAAAGCCAGGTTAACCGCCCCCAGGCCTGCCTACAGGGCGAAGCATGGTGATGATACGCTGATTATGTGGGAAGCCGGGGGCATAGGCATGAAGATTGATATTGATGCTGTCAGCGAACCAGTCGGCCAATGACTGGAGTTTGGTCATGCTCACGGGCATAATGGCCGCCCATGATTGTTCCTGACATCAATCCCGTCGCAATTCAGCTTGGCCCGTTAAAGGTTCACTGGTACGGGCTCATGTACCTTGCCGGTTTTGCCAGTGCCTGGTGGGTCGGACAATGGCGTGCCCGCCATATTCATAGGGGCTGGAAACCGGAAGAAGTCGGCGACCTGATTTTCTATTTTGCTTTGTCCATCATTATTGGTGGTCGTCTCGGATACGTGCTGTTTTACAACCCTGCCTATTATTTCAACCATCCGCTTGAAGCATTTTTTATCTGGACCGGCGGCATGTCGTTTCACGGCGGAACAATTGGCGCACTGGCAGGATTCTACCTGTATGCAAGACACACCGGGCGCAACATGGTGGAAGTGGCAGACTTCAGTATCGTCCTGGTGCCGCTGGGACTGTTTTTCGGTCGAATCGGTAATTTCATTAACCAGGAACTGTGGGGCAAGGTAACAGACATGCCCTGGGGCATGGTATTTCGTACCGGTGGACCGTTGCCGCGCCACCCGTCAATGCTGTATGAAGCCGTACTCGAGGGGCTGGTATTGTTTGTAATCCTGTGGATGGTAACGCGCAAGCCGCGACCCATGGGAACAGCGTCAGGCGTGTTTCTTGTCGGTTATGGCGTGTTCAGGTGGTTGGTTGAGCTTGTTCGTGTCCCCGATGCTCATATCGGTTATCTCGCCTTTGACTGGTTGACCATGGGCCAGGTATTAAGTCTGCCTATGATAGTGGGTGGTGTTGCGCTGATCTGGTGGGCACACCGCAAACAGGTGATCTGAGCCCATTTGGCTACTGACATCCCTGGCCCGGGGGTGTAGGCTGTATTGATGAACTGCAGGGCAGCATTGATTCTGTCTGTATGTATCAGCGGAGCACTTTTCGGATGCTCCGTGTCCCGGGCTTATGCCCCTCCCGCCTCAGAAACCCATGCCGTGAACCCGATCAAGCCGGTTGACACCATGGCGGTATGCCAGGCGCACTTGCCTGCGCATGAAGCCGGGCAGTCTAACCCTGATTTTACTGTTCAGGAAGTCGTGGCAGCGCAATCCACCATTGAAGCCGCCCTGGCGTTGCGAGCCGTGACCATTGATCTGGCGCATGACCTGGATCGTAAGATTGACAAGGGGCAGCCCTTGTCCGGCCATGATCTTGACCTGCTTAACCAGGGAGTCGTGGAATATCTGAAAATTCGCGAGCAGCTGCTGCAGATTGCACGGCATCATGCCTGCTGGCTGGACATGTCAGCGGAAACCCGGGTGCGGTACGGTCTGGATGAGGACAATTTCAACCTGGGTATCTACTTGTCACTGGCAACCGCGCTGGTTCTGTATGACAACTACCTGATGGGTGTTGCGTTGTTCGAACAAAACAGCAAATTGCGCAAGGTGCTGAACCGGAAAGATACCGGTTACGGTCTGCAAAAAAATTCCCTCAACCGGATATACCTGTCTTATATCGAGCCCGAGAACCGGGAGAAGCTGCGCCAGGCTATTCGGTTTTACAGCGAAAGGCCGGCCAGCAGTTTGCTGACCGGCCGTGAAGAAACCCAGTACCTGAAAATCCTGATCGAGCAGAGCCCGTCGTTTCACAAGGTCAAAACCAGGCAAGGCCTGGCCAGCTTGTGGCGGGATTTGTCGCTAATGCAACGGCTTGGTGTCGATACGTTGAAAGGCTTGCTAAAGAGTGGCGTTAACCTGTTCAGCAGCCTGTTCGGCAATACTGTCGGTCTCGTCGAAACGCGGCGCGGAAAATTGCATCATGATCGCAGCGCCTATAATTATCTTGCCGAGAGGTTGCAGCCAGGTGATATCCTGCTGGAAAAAACCCCGTTTCGCCTGACTGACAAACTGATACCCGGCCACTGGGGTCACGCGGCCGTGTGGGTGGGTACACAGCAGCAGCTTGCAGCGCTGGGGCTTCAGGACGACGAGCTGGTGCGCCGACACTGGCGTCGCCTGGGGCGGGGCAAATCGGTGGCGGAGGCGCTGCGATCCGGGGTACAACTCAATACACTGAGGCATTTTCTCAACGTTGATGATGTCGTGGTCTTGCGTCAGGCTGGACTGGATGATGCGGGACGCCGTCGTATTGTTATCAGGGCATTACGACAATTGGGAAAATACTATGACTTCAATTTTGACGTTGAAACAACGGATCGCATTGTTTGTTCAGAGCTGGTGTATCTCAGTCATACCGATATAGACTGGCCGACCAGTAATGCACTGGGTCGGGCAACCATCAGCCCGGACCAGATAGCCGTACGGGCGGGTGTTGATCGACCATTGATCGTGGTTGCCATGTACCTGGATGGCGAACGAATAAGCAGTGGCCTGGCGGAACGATTGGCGTCAGTGAGTCGCTGACCCGGTTATCGAATCCAGATAGTCTTGGCGTTAACAAACTCCCGAATACCATGTTGTGACAGTTCGCGACCATAACCGGAAGCCTTGACGCCGCCAAACGGCAGGCGCGGATCGCTCTTGACCAACCCGTTAACAAACGTTGCGCCTGACTGCATGCGCCGTGCGAAAGCGTTGCCGCGATCGTTGTCGCCTGTCCATACGGAACCACCAAGACCATACTTGTGGTCATTGGCTATGCGTAACGCATCGGCTTCATCGCGGGCGCGAATGACGATGGCCACGGGGCCAAACAGTTCTTCCTCGTAGGCGCGCATGCCAGGTGTCACATTGTCAATCATGGATGGCGGATAGAAGGCGCCGTTGTTATCCGGCCTCTCGCAGCCGAATACCGCTTTTGCACCGGCCTTTATCGAATCTGTAACCTGGCCGTGTAATTCATCACGAAGATCATGGCGTGCCATCGGACCGATTTGTGTCTTTTCATCTGCCGGGTTGCCCATAATCAGCGCCTGCGCCTTTTTTGCAAACTCTTCAATAAAGGCGTCAGCAATTTCCGGAACCAGGATAAAGCGTTTGGCGGCAATACAGCTTTGACCATCATTGAGATAGCGCGACTGAACGCCAACTGTTGATGCCAGGTCCAGGTCAGCATCATCCAGAACGACAAAGGCATCGGAACCACCAAGCTCAAGAACGGATTTTTTCAAGGCACCGCCTGCAGCCGAGGCGACCTTTCTGCCGGCAGCTTCGCTGCCGGTGAGCGTGACAGCGTGCACGCGTTCATCTTCGATCACGGCTTTTGTCTGGCCGGCGGAGATCATTAACGTGCGGAAAACATTGTCCGGGAACCCGGCTTGCCGGAATACATCCTCTATGGCGAGTGCGCACTGGGGCACGTTGGAAGCGTGTTTGAGCAGGCCGGTATTTCCTGCCATCAGCCCGGGGGCGGCGAAGCGAAACACCTGCCAGAAAGGAAAATTCCACGGCATTACCGCGAGCACCGTGCCCAGCGGCAAATAGGCGACATAGCTTTTGCTCGCATCAGATTGCAGGAATTCATCGGCAAGAAACGCTTCACCGTGTTCAGCATAATATTCACAAACCAGGGCGCACTTTTCTATTTCGCCGCGTGCCTCGATAATCGGTTTGCCCATCTCTTCGGTAATGATGGCAGCATAGGCGTCACGATTTTTTCGTAAAATCGTTGCCGCAGAGAGCAGGTGTTTGGCACGTTCCGCATAGGGAGATTTCGCCCAGGCCGGAGTTGCGGCAGCAACTGCAGTCAAGACAGAATGAATCTCGGACTCGCCCCAACTGTCAAAAGTCTTTATTATTTCCCCGGTAGCGGGGTTGAGTGTTTGCATGACCATTGGTCGGCTCCTTGTCGCGCGTCCTGTAATTCAAATTATAGTGTCTATAATGGAGTTTATGAAATTATCATTTCGCAAATTTCTGTTACCAAAATGCGCGAATTGGCTGCTGGTAGCCGGAATCATGGCAGCGCCGCCGGCAATGGCCTTGTTTCCGGATGACAAGGAAGCTCAGCGCCAGAATTATCGCAAGGCTGTAACTGCACTCAAGCAGCGCGATTATTATCAATATGCCAAGTTGTTGCGCGAACTGGATGATTACCCGCTCAAGCCGCTTCTGGAATTTCAATACCTGAAAAATCGCGTTGCGTTAACGCCCGCCGTAACACTGCATCAATTTATCACGGATTATGACTATACGCCCCAGGCAGATTTTTTGCGTAGCCGCTGGTTACAGCACCTGGTCGGTCAGGGAGACTGGGAAACCTTTATGAAAGAGTACAGTGATTCAGAGAAAGACGAGTCACTGCAATGTCACCAGCTGAATTACCTGCTTCGCACGAGCGCAGACCAGGCGCCGTTAATGACCAGGGCCGAAAACCTGTGGATGACTGCAAAGCGCTTGCCGGCAGCATGCAATGCTGTATTCGATCGGTGGAAACAGGCAGGCCACATGACCAAGAGTCTCGTCTGGACGCGTATCAAGCTGGCGATGGAAAAGCGTCGTGTCAGCCTGGCGCGTTCAATTGCCAATACCTATCTTGATGAACTGGACAGAATCTGGTTCCGGCGCTGGGAGGCAATTCACCATCACCCGGATCGTGAATTGCGCCAGATCAGTTACCGGGTTGAAACACCGGTGGCGCGGCAGATTATCAAGCATGGAATTGTTCGTATTGCCTACCGTGATCCGGATGCCGCCATGGATATGTGGACCAGGATGAAAGCCAGGTTTGCGTTCTTCGGGGAAGATGAAAGCTACATTCTTGCCAAGGTAGGCGTGCTCGCAGCAAGACATCATTCTGATTCTGCCTTTGAATGGCTGGCGCGTGTCAGCGTGGCTGAAAATGACGAGAATCTGCGCATGTGGCGACTAAAGTCGGCATTACGCGAAAGCGAGTGGTCCACGGCACGCTATTTCCTGGCCAGCCTGAGCGATGAGGAACAGAACAGCGAGCGTTGGCAGTATTGGCGCGCGCGGATCATGGAACATACTGACGAAAAGGATGAAGCACTGGCGCTGTTCCGGAACTTGTCCCGACAGCGCAGTTATTATGGCTTCCTGGCGGCTGATCGAGTCAATGTCGAATACAGCATGGGCCACAAGCCCGTGGAAGCCTCCGAAGCAGAACTGGATGCAATGCAGAAACGCCCTGGCATGGTGGTTGCGCGGGAGCTCTACGATATGGGCGAGACTCACGAGGCGCGCAGGCAGTGGAACTGGATGATAGGCCGGATGAACAAGGCCGAGTTGAAGGTAGCGGCACTGGTTGCGCAGCAATGGGGTTGGCATGATCGTGCAATATTGACTGTTGCCCGCGCGGATCATTTCGACGACCTGGATTTGCGGTTTCCGGTTATTTATCGCGAGATGGTTGAAGCCAATGCCGAGCGTACCGGCCTCGAGCCAAGCTGGATTTACGGTGTAATGCGCCAGGAAAGCGCGTTTGTTCAGGATGCGCGTTCACCTGTCGGGGCGCTTGGTTTGATGCAGCTGATGCCGGGAACCGGGCGCCAGGTTGGACGCAAGCTGAAGTTGCCAATCCGTGATCGTTCATCAATTCTCAAGGTTGAAAACAATGTCTTGCTGGGGTCCAGCTATCTGAAATCCGTATTCGATCGTTATAACGGTAACCAGATGCTGGCCACGGCTTCCTATAATGCCGGGCCGCATCGCGTCAAGCGCTGGCTGCCGGATGAAAAACAACTGCCTGGCGATGTCTGGGTCGAAACCATCCCGTTTGATGAAACGCGTGAGTATGTGAAAAACGTACTCAGTTTTACCTCGGTCTATAATCATCGCCTCGGTGAAACACCACGGCGCCTGAAACTGCGCATGGGTGACCTGGAGCCTGAAAACGGTAACGACTGAAAGCGGGGGTGGATTCAATGCCTGTCCCCCGCGCCAATGCCCCGAGTTGACATTGCACCCTGTTGCTTCACAATCAATTCCCTATAACTAAAAGGTGCAATTTTGACGATTGGTGACCGCGACAAAACGGATGTCGGACGGAAGAGGATAGCCAATAACAAGAATCAGTTTCAGAACTGGATTTCGGGAGGAGCAAGTGATGCGACAGCATCGGGTGTGCATAGTCGGGGGTACAGGATTTGTCGGCCATGCCATCGCTGCAAAATTGGCGGCGGCCGGGCACCAGGTAAGGATACTCAGTCGCCAGCCCCAGCGACACAAGGACCTGCTGGTGTTGCCCACAGCACACCTGCGCGCATGCAATCCTTATGATGTCAACTCACTGGTTTTCAGTCTGAAGGGGTATGACGTCGTGATCAACCTGGTCGGCATACTGAACGAGCCGGGCAGGAGCGGTAAGGGGTATGAGCTAAGCCATGTTCGGTTGACCGAGGCGGTCGTGGCTGCCTGCCAACGGGTTGGGGTGAGCCGGTATTTGCACATGTCGGCCTTGCATGCTGACGAGGCGGCACCCAGTCACTATTTGCGATCCAAGGCTCGCGCGGAAAAGATTGCGCTTGCCGCCCATTCACGCTCCTTGCGCGTCACCGTGTTCCGGCCCTCCGTAATCTTTGGTCCCCAAGACAGCTTTATCAATCGTTTTGCATCATTGCTGAAAATGTCACCGGCACTGTTCCCGCTCGCCGGTGCCTGGGCAAAATTCCAGCCTGTATACGTGGGCGATGTAGCGCAGGCATTTGTGAACGCGATGGACAATCCCTCTGCTTATGGCAAGGCGTTTGAGTTGTGCGGACCCCGCGCGTACAGTCTCGAGCAATTACTGCGTTATATTGCTGATGAGCTGGGTTATCGAACCCGCATTATTCCCCTGGGAAGACTGTTATCACGCATGCAGGCAGAATTATTTGAATGGATGCCGCCACCATTCAACCGGTACAAGCCATTCTCTGTCGACAATTACCGCTCGTTGACAGTTGACAGTGTCTGCAACAGCGGTTTTCCTGAAGTGCTGGGGATCAAGCCTGTATCACTGGAGGCGATGGCGCCAACGTGGCTGGGCAAGACGGTGTGTGACCTGTATTCGTGTTACCGTGTAGAGGCCGGGCGCTAGTTCTGCATTAATCGTTGGCGTCGTGTGTTGGCATCCAGCTGTGCAAGTTTTTCAGCTTCCATGAAGAATGTCGCCAGGTCGTTGTCGTGTTGTTTCAATAATGCCTGGAATCCCGGTACGTAGTCATGGTAGGTGCCAACCGTTACCAGTCGTGCATTGTTCAGTTCGGACTTGAACCAGTTGTCATAGCGATTGTCGTTGTTCCATGTCTTCTTCAGTGATTCATAGTTCCGGTGCATCTCTGAAAATATCAGCGTTTTCTGGTACAGCTTGATATCTGTTTTCAGTTCACCGCTGTACAGCATGTCGAGCTGGCTACGGGTTCTCTGGAGCAGCGCAATAAACTCCGCGTGTCGTTGTTTCAGTATTTCGTATTGCCGGAATTCTGTGGCCGACGCCTGGTGCCTGGCCAGCCATCGGCGCACACCTTCAAGCTCCACGGCAGTGGCAAATGATTCGTTAAAGGTCGCATCGTCCTTGATGTAGAGCTTCTGGTGCGCAAGTTCGTGGAACAGAAGTCCCGCCAGTTGTGGTTCCGGTTGCCGGAGTATGGTGTTCAGTACCGGGTCGTCAAACCATCCCAGCGTTGAGTAGGCGGTGATGCCGCCAACATATACATCATAACCCTGCTGTTTCAGTGTGTCGGCGTAGGCCTGGGCTTCATCCCTGCTGAAGTAACCCCGGTAAGGCACGCAACCGGCCACCGGGAAGCACCAGGTTTTAGGCTGTACGGATAACTGTGGCGCGGCGAACACGTTCCAGACTACATAGGGCCTGCCAAGGTCGGCGTAACTGGTGTAACTGCCATTGTCAGGCAACAGCAAAACATCACTGGCAAAACGCCGGATGCCGAGCACCTTTTTCAGCTTGTCGCGCGTTGCCTCGTCGATCTCGTTATTGTCGAGCAATTCCTGTATGTCCTGTCGCTTCCACAACAGGCTCAGCTGGCCACTGATAGACTGGCCGTAATATTGCACGGTGTTGCAGGCGGTTAGTACCTGGGCAAGCAAAATCACGATCAAAAGGCGTTGAACATTCATGGTTGTATCATATCAGGCTTGGCGAAAACTCGTGCGCGCTTTAGGATGCGGTCATGGAAATCTATCTTGTTGGAGGCGCGGTACGTGACCGCTTGCTCGGCTTGCCGGTCAAGGACCGGGACTATGTCGTGGTCGGTGTCACCCCGGAGCAGATGGAGGCGAAAGGCTTCAGGCCTGTCGGTGCGGATTTCCCGGTATTCCTGCATCCTGAAACCCACGAGGAATACGCGCTGGCGCGAACCGAGCGCAAGTCGGGACGTGGCTACAAGGGTTTCCAGGTGTTTGCCGATCCGGGCGTTACCCTGGAACAGGACCTGCATCGGCGCGACCTGACCATAAACGCCATGGCTGAGGACGCATCGGGCAAGATCATTGATCCGTTCAATGGCCAGGACGATGTGCAAAACGGTTTTCTGCGCCATGTATCTCCGGCGTTTGTCGAGGACCCGGTGCGAGTCTTGCGGGTGGCGCGGTTTGCAGCGCGTTTCAAAAAGTATGGCTTTCGCGTGGCGCACGGTACCCATGCGCTGATGAAAAACATGGTCGCCAACGGCGAGGTGGATCATCTTGTGCCGGAACGTGTATGGTCCGAAACCGAGCGGGCGCTGGCCGAAGACAACCCGGAAGAATTCTTTCGGGTCTTGCGTGCATGCGGTGCGCTGGAGAAACTGTTCCCGGAAATTGACGCGCTTTACGGGGTGCCGCAACCTGAGGCACATCATCCGGAAGTGGATACCGGCGTGCACTGCATGATGGTATTGCAACAGGCGGCAAGGCTGACACCGGATGCACGGACGCGGTTTGCCGCGTTGGTGCATGACCTTGGCAAGGCAACAACGCCCGAATCCGAATGGCCAAGACATATTGCCCATGAAGCGCGCGGTGCCGGCCTGGTGGAAGCCATGGCACAGCGCCTGCGTATTCCAAACAGCTGGCGCGAGCTGGCCGTGAAAGTGGCCAGGCATCACGGGGTTTGTCATCGTGCCGCGGAGCTGAAACCGTCAACACTGCTCAGGATCCTGGAGCAACTGGATGCCCTGCGACAGCCCGGGGAGCTGGACGCGTTTCTGCTCGCGTGCGAAGCGGATGCCCGAGGTCGTGCCGGTTTCGAGCAGGCGAAATACCCGCAAGCGGAACTGTTTCGCCAGGCATGCGCGGCGGCAACATCTGTCAATACTTCAGTGATTGCTGCAGAACAGAAAGCATTGGGCAAGTCAGGCGAACAGATAGGTGAAGCGATTCGTCAAGAGCGCAGTCGCGCTATCGAACAGGCAATCAAGCGTTGAGTTGCAGAAGGTAGAGATATATGGCCAGTGGTCGAATTGGATTTGTCAGTCTTGGTTGCCCAAAGGCGCTTGTTGACAGTGAGCGTATCATTACCCAGCTGCGTGCCGAGGGTTACGAGATTGCCCCGCAATATGAAGGTGCTGACCTGGTCGTGGTCAATACCTGTGGCTTTATTGAGGACGCGGTAACGGAATCGCTTGATGCTATCGGCGAAGCCATGGCTGAAAATGGCAAGGTTATCGTAACCGGTTGTCTTGGTGCGCGCGCAGATGATGTGCGCAAGGCGTACCCGGGTGTGCTGGCAGTAACCGGTCCCCACGCAACCGAGGCAGTCATGAAAGCGGTACACGAACACTTGCCGGCGGAACATGATCCGTTCATGGACCTGGTACCGCCGCAAGGCATCAAGCTGACACCGCGTCATTATGCCTATCTCAAAATTTCCGAAGGCTGCAACCATCGTTGCAGCTTTTGCATCATCCCGTCATTTCGTGGTGACCTGGTCAGCAGGCCGGTGGGCGATGTATTGCAGGAAGCCGAGAACCTGGTCAAGGCCGGGGTCCGGGAGTTGTTGGTGATTTCCCAGGACACTTCCGCTTACGGCGTAGATACGAAGTACCAGACCGGTTTCTGGAACGGCAAGCCGGTGAAAACCCGGATTACCGAGCTGGCACGCGAGCTCGGTCAGCTCGGCGTATGGAACCGCCTGCACTATGTTTACCCTTATCCGCACGTGGATGAACTGATCCCGTTGATGGAGCAGGGACTGATACTGCCTTATCTTGACGTGCCGTTTCAGCATGCCAGCACCCGAATTCTCAAGGCGATGAAGCGCCCCGGGGATGTGGACAAGGTGTTGCAGCGTATCCATAACTGGCGTTCAGTTATTCCGGAACTGGTGATTCGCAGTACCTTTATTGTCGGCTTTCCCGGCGAAACCGAAGACGACTTCGATCGGTTACTGGAATTTATTGCCGAGGCGGAGCTCGACCGGGTGGGCGCGTTCGCCTATTCGCCCGTGGAAGGCGCCGCTGCCAATGCCTTGCCAAACCAGGTTGCGGAAGAGGTGAAAGCAGAGAGGCTGGCGCGATTCATGGAGTTGCAGGAGCAGGTCTCTGCCGAACGTCTGCAGCTGCGAATCGGCGACGAGGTTCAGGTGATTGTAGACAGCGTTGGGGACGGGCATGTCTATGCCCGTTCCTATGCCGAGGCCCCGGACGTGGATGGTTACGTGGTGATCCCGGATGATGCAACGCTTAATCCCGGCGATGTCTGTGATGTGAGAATTACCGGTGCCGGTATGCACGATCTTGCAGGCGAGCGACTTTAACCGGCCAACCTCAGCGTGGTTAGCCGGTTATGTCTTGTTGCTTGTGCCGGGCGATAACGATCCTAGACCAGCTTGAGCTTTGCCACTGACTCATCCATCTGGATATCGTTCACCAGGCGATCAATCAGGTCGACCATGGTGTGGGATATCTGGTTGAGTTCGGCATATTTCTGTTTCGCTATCTGCAGCTCAGCCGGCGATATGCTGGCGGACTTGCCGATGAGCTTGCTGAACAGGCTTTGCGTCTGCTCCCTGAAAATCAAGGCGTAGATTTGCGCATATTTCTGGTGCAGCTCTTCGTGTACACGACCGATATCGTGGAAGATGTTGTTATTGCGCAATATCTGCCCGTCGGAGAAATACCACTTGCCAAACACGCAGGCTGTCTCGTTGACCGGTACCATTTCCTTTTGCACCGATGCGCCCTCGATTAACAGCAGAGCCCGGCCCACCCATTCCCGATGGGCTCTCTTGGCATCCAGTATTTGCCATTTCAAATCATTATTATTTTCCATTGCCCTTGTCCTCTTGTTTTTTTTGTCAATACGTTCCAGTGGGCGGTATGCAGATGTTGGCGCAATTGTTCTATGCAGGAATTATGGCAACCATGATCTGCGTCAAGTCTTGACTTTATTCAGACTATTGTCTTGTCGTCATCCCCGTCCTGATTGTGCCAATAAATGAAAAAGTAACGTGATATCAACTGGTTGCGGATAGTGTATTTAACTGCCAGAATTCGACCGGTCAATTATTTTAGGATATGGAGGAAGACTGACATGGAAAATGAGAAAACAGAAAATGACAACCAGGTGCCTGGTCCTGTCGAGCCCGCACAGGTATTTGCCACGGTGATGACGCAAATGCTGGAAGATCGAGAAAAGGAGCGGGCAATCAAGCAGAAGGAGGCGCGCTGGAAAAATGTGCGTTTTTTTGCCGGTGCCGCCATCGTTATTCTTACCATCGGCCTGTACGTGGGCGTCGGCTGGTACGTAGGCGGCATGGGCGGCCGTTCAGTGGATGGAGATTATGTCAGCCTGGTGCGCATCAATGGCGTGATCTCTTCGGACAGCGAGGCGTCGGCCGGTAAAATCAATCGCAGCCTGGAAAAAGCATTCAAGGATGAAGACGCCAAGGGAGTTGTCCTGCTCATTAACTCACCAGGCGGTGCGCCGGTTCAGAGCAGCCTTATCCATGATCGCTTATTGCAGTTGCGTAACAAGTACCCGGATCGAAAGGTTATCGCTATTGGCGAAGACCTGATGGCCAGTGGTGCGTATTTCATCGCGGCAGGGGCTCCTGAAATATACGCCAATCGTTCAACCATTGCCGGTAGCATTGGTGTTATCCGGGCGGGTTTTGGTTTCCAGAAGCTGTTACAGCAATACGGAATTGAGCGACGCGTTTTTACTGCCGGTGAAAACAAGATTCGTGCCGATGCATTTCAACCGATACAAAGTGAAGATCGCAAGAAGCTCAATACCGTGCTTGACCAGATACATCAACACTTTATTGATGCGGTCACCACTTCGCGTGGCGATCGCCTCAAGGGTAATCGGAACAAGCTGTTTTCCGGAGACGTGTGGCTGGGCGATGAAGCTGTACAGCTCGGGTTGATTGATGGTCTCGGTGATCTGCATAGCATTATTGAAAAGAAGTTTGATGTTTCAGAGTTCAAGGATTATACGCCGAAGAAGGGCATCAAGGGACTGTTGAAAGGCATGGCTGTCTCGGTCTTGCATTCCATTGGCATAATGGATTCCTCCGGTGATGTCTGGATGTTGTACGATAACGGACAGACTTGATGCTGGCCGTGTTCAAATGATTTCAAGAGGCTTGCCCGTAACCGGGGCAAGCCTGGCTTCATGAAGCCTCGTGAATTGCGCCGCGAAATCATGATTATGTTTGCCACTTGCATTATCTATCCATCACCGGGATGGCCTGGTTCCCGGGCGAAAACATGTGCTTCCGCTTCGGTCTGAACCGGGATTCCATTTGCACCAGATGTTGATTCTGGCAAGGATGCCTGCTGTCCAAAAACTCAACATGGATGATGGGTAGTCACTGTTTTTCAGTAATACCTGTATATCCTTACAATACATCCGCAAACCGGTTCGATTGCATGTTTCACCCCGGGTCAAATGTCCTATAATGTTAACGAGCCAGTATAATCAACAGCAGTATTTCAGATTAGCGGTTACATGAACCCGTTTTCCCTAAATGACAAAAAAGAAAAGGGAATCTTCTTTCAAAAGTTCTTTTTGACGCTGGCAGGGTTTGCCATTGTTGCCACAATCCAGATCGTGGTCATCATGGAGCAATTTGAGCCCCGGTTCGTATTGTTGCCGTTATTGGTGAGTTCGTTGGTAGGATACCTGTTCGGGCATAATGCCGTACTGCGTCATCGCCTGGTTCTTAGCAGCCAGGCAAAATCCGATTTTCTTTCCAGGATGAGTCATGAGTTTCGAACACCATTAACGTCCATTATCGGATTCTCGCAATACTTGCGTCACAACGGTGATCTGGATTCGGAGACGATCGATCAAGCTGCAAGAATTCACAAGGCCGGACAGCATTTGCTTGGCCTGGTTGAAGACCTGCTGCAACTGGCGCAGCTGGAAGCTGGAAAAATCCGGCTTGACTTCGAATCTGCGTGCCTGGCCGAGCAAGTCAGGGATGCCGTGCAAATGATTGAGCCGGTAGCAAAGAAGCGTGGAATCACCGTCGACAACCGGGTGGATGAGCATCCGGATCTACTGGTCAGGGTGGACACTGTACGCTTTCGTCAGATATTAATGAACTTGTTATCCAACGCGGTAAAATACAACCGTGACAACGGTTGTATTGTCCTGTCGTTGGAGCAAACCTCTCAAGCGATGATCAGGATTAATATTATTGACACCGGACACGGCATCGAACCGGAATATATTCCACTGTTGTTCGATTATTTCTATCGACTGGAAAGTGACATGAAAACTGTTGAAGGCACGGGCATTGGCCTGGCCATATCGAGGCAGCTTGTGGAAATCATGCATGGAGAAATAGGCGTGATCAGTGAGCCCGGACGCGGTAGCACATTCTGGCTTGAATTTCCGGTCATGCACAGCGATGCGACCAAATAAAAAAGGCCGGGTGAATTCGGCCTTTTTTCAATCATGCTTCTGTTTAGTGATGGTGTCCGCCCGGTCCATGAACATGACCGTGATCGAGTTCCTCGGCACTGGCTTCACGTACTTCAAGAATCTCGATATCAAACGTGAGCTTCTCACCAGCCAGTTCATTATTACCGTCCACGGTAATCATTTCCTCGCTGACTGCGGTAACCGTAACAAGTGTCGGGCCGTGGCTGGAATCAGCCTGGAAGCGCATGCCTACCTCGATCTGCTGATCAAAGCCCTGGAACATGCTGCGCGGAACTTCCTGGATAAGCGCTTCATCGCGAGCGCCGTAGCCTTCTTCCGGCTCGACATCCACACGCAGGCTGTCGCCGGCGGATTTGCCTTCGAGTGCCTTTTCCAGGCCCGGGATAATATTGCCGTGGCCATGCAGATAGGCCAACGGGTCAGAATTCTTGGAGCTCTCAAGTTGTTCGCCGGTCTCGTTGAACAAGGTGTAGTGCATGGTGACAACGGCGTTTTTGGTGATTGAAGTCATAGAAGGTCCTAACAGTGACTAAAGGTGGTAACAGGAATAGTGGCCTGTATCGCGTGTAGTGCAGTCGGCATATGCAGTGTGCAGAGCATCGCTTTGGTGATGTGCCGGACTGAACGGGTGAAAATGTGGCGCAAGTATACGCCAACTGGAGCAATTTTGATATGAACAGCTCGCCGGTTGCCGCGCCGGGCTCAGAGTCGATCGCGCCGGTCCTGCACCATGAACCCGCGTAATAGAGTATTGATGTGCTTGCCCAGACCGATAACTTTGAAGAGTTCGCCCATCTCCGAGGGCTGGGTCAGCTTGCTGATCTGTGCTGCCATGGACAGGCGTGTCCTGTCATCGGCCAGGTCCAGGTCGGCAGCCAGTTGTTCCAGGCCGCAGCCGATCAGGAATGCAGCCTGGCTGGTGTAACCGGCTACGTCCAGGCCGTTATCCACGGCCGCCTGGGCAACGGCGGTAAAATCAACGTGCGCAGTAATATCCTGAAGCCCGGTCAGAACCAGCGGGTTGTCGTGGGAGTGATGTTTGTAATGACACATCAATGTGCCTTCGCGTCGATCAGCGTGGTAGTACTCGTGTTCGGGAAAGCCGTAGTCGATCAGCAGCACAAGCCCCTGGTCAATGATGTCAGCAAGACTGGCGATCCAGGCTTCGGCATTGAAATTGATTTCCGAAATGTAAGGAGCGGAAAGTCCGAGTCGGTTAACACGCCCGGTCAATACGTCGTTCGCCGGTTGCCGTTGCCAGCACAGCTCGCCATTTTCGGTTGCGACACCAAGCTGTTCGATACCATTGCCCGATAACAGGAAACGTTCAACCGGCATGGCATCCAGCAACTCGTTGGCGATAATAATTCCCCTGAAGCGTGTCGGTAAGGTATCGAGCCAAAGTACCCGGTCGGCAAGCTGCGGCAAGGTACTGCCAAGCAGTTGTTGTTGTCGTTGTCGCAGGTCGGCACTGACTTCGAGAATATAATAGTGTGCGGGCAGCTGGCCCAGTTGCTCCAGCCGGGCGAGCATATCGCAGGCCAGTTTGCCGCTGCCGGCACCGATCTCAAGAATGTCAGCATTATCGACATCCCCTATGATATCGGCGCATTGTTGTGCCAGGCAGTAACCAAACAGTGACGAGATTTCCGGGGCGGTGATGAAGTCACCGGCTTCACCAAACTTGTTTTTGCCGGCCGTGTAGTAGCCAAGGCCGGGTGCATACAGTGCCAGATGCATGAACTCGGCAAAGCTGATGGAACCGCCATTGCGGTTTATGCGATTAATAATATGGTCTTTTACCTGGTCGCCGAATTGTTGTTCTGTTGCATCGGCAGTCGGCAGTCCGGCGGGTATTGTCTGGTTCATGGTTCCACGGCAAATACGGTTTCAAGCCGTATCATAATAGGGTATTGTCCCTGATTCGAGCATTGTTCGGTACGGAGAAAGGGGTTTATGACGGAAATATCGCTGGCGGGCAAGGTAGCGCTGATATCCGGTGGTGCGCGCCGTATTGGTGCCGAGGTATCGCGACGACTGCACGCCGAAGGCATGAACCTGGTTATTCATTACCATTCCTCCGAGAAAGACGCGCACGAACTGCAGCGGGAGTTGCTGGAAAAACGGGCCGATTCCGTGATGCTGGTCCAGGGCGATATCCTTAACGTGGCCAAGCTGCGTAACCTGGTCCAGGAAACCGTCAGCGAATTCAAGCGTATCGACGTGCTGTTGAATAATGCATCGACGTTTTACCCGACACCTATTGATGAGGCCGATGAAAAACAGTGGGATGACCTGCTGGGCACCAACCTGAAGGCACCGTTTTTCCTGGCACAGGCAGCGGCTCCGCATTTGCGCAAGAGTCGTGGTTGTATTATCAATATGGCCGATATTCATGGTGATCGACCATTGAAACATCACCCCATATACAGTATTGCCAAGGCCGGCACGATGATGCTGACCAAGTCCCTGGCCCGTGAGCTGGGTCCGGAAATCCGCGTGAACGGCATCGCCCCGGGGGCGATCATGTGGCCGGAGAACGACATGGACGAGATGGCCAAGCAGCGCATAATTTCGCGCACCCCGTTAAAGGCCAGCGGAAACCCGGATGACATTGCCCGAACTGTACTGTTCCTGGTGAAGGATGCGCCGTTTGTAACGGGACACGTGATCCCCGTCTGCGGTGGGCGATCGGTAATGCTATAAACCCGGTTAAATTTGTACAGCCTTCAGTTCCTGCCCGTTCAGATCAAAGTCCTCCCATAACTCGCACATACTCTTTTGACTAACCGGGTGCAACAGCTCCGGGGAAATGTCGCACAGCGGCTTCAGAACAAACGCATACCGTGCGATTTCATCACGTGGTATGCGCAACGAATCTATCACTTCATTGCCATAGAGCAACATGTCCAGGTCCAGGGTGCGTGAAGCAAACTGCTTGTCGGACTTCAGGCGACCGGATTCGCGCTCAATACTGTTCAGCCGGTCATGGATCTGTTCAGCCGATTGCCCGGAATCAAAGGCAACAACCATGTTAAGAAAATCAGGGCCCTTGAAGCCTATGGCATTGGTGCGGTAGACAGGCGATTCGATCAGGTCACCAAAAAACTGTCGCAAGCTGCTGACAGCAAAGCGGACCTGTTTTTCCGGTTCAACATTGCTGCCGATACTGACATAGACACGTGGCATCGCGTTACTGCTTGCGCTCGATTACCACGCCGACGTCACGGGCATCGCGTAGCGCGCCTTTTTTGTTTAATGTAAGGCGCACCGAACGGGCGCCGAACTCAGTGAGAACGGTTTGAGCAATCGTTTCGGCAAGTTTTTCCACCAGGCCGAAGGGTTGTGCGGATGCGACTTCCTGCAATCGTTTCGAAAGAGCCTTGTAGTCCAGCGTGTCCTTGATATCATCACTTGCAGCTGCCTTGCTGATATCGGTGCCGATTTCCAGGTCAACGCGTACAGTCTGGGTCGTGGCGCGCTCCCAGTCCCAGATACCGATGACGCACTCGATTTTCAGCTCCTTTATGAAGATAATGTCCACGTTTTCGGCTTCCCGTGTTGGTGTGGCAGCACTATACCGAAATCGGGAAAAACTGTCCCGCGAGGACTGCATGAAAAACGTGACAAGATCAATAACCTGTTCTGGAACCGGATAAACTGACGCAGACACCGCTATGACCTATTTATATATCTTGCCTGTTATTGCCTACCTGCTGGGCTCGTTATCATCAGCGATTATTATTGCCAGGTTGACCGGCATTAAGGATCCGCGCGAGGTTGGGTCGGGCAATCCCGGCGCCACCAATATCCTGCGTTACGGTGGCAAGAAACTGGCCGCCATTACCTTGCTGGGTGACGTGCTCAAGGGCGTGATCCCGGTGGTGCTTGCAAGGCTTATTACTGCTGACCCGCTCATCCTGTCGCTGGTTGCCGGCAGTGCATTCCTGGGTCACTTGTTCCCGGTATTTTTTGGTTTCAAGGGTGGCAAGGGCGTGGCCACCGCACTGGGTGTATTTCTTGGCCTGAACCCGTTATTGGCCGCGTCACTGATGGGCACTTGGCTGGCGATGGCCGTGGTATTCCGGTATTCATCGTTGTCCGCACTGGTGGCGGCAGTGATGGCGCCGGTATATAGCTGGTGGCTGTTGCCGGGCAACGCCTACCTGGCCATGAGCGCCATGGTTGCGGTGTTGCTGGTGTATCGCCATAAGGGCAATATCCAGCGCCTGCTAAAAGGTGAAGAAGACAGGATAGGCAGCAAGAAGAAATAGTTTCCGCCTTGCGTTGAAGCGCTGTCGACGCCGGCAATAGCCGACAAACCTATTTCACGGGACGAAGTTCCTCAATGCGCCAGCGTGGAAAGACGTTGAATTCCGTGCCTTGCCGTTCACCGGCGAGCAACCGCGCGGCACCGGCATAGGCGATCATGGCGCCGTTATCGGTTGAGAATTCGAGTGGCGGGAAAAATACACGCCAGCCGTGTTTATCGGCCATGGCATTGAACGTGTCACGCAGTCGCCGGTTGGCTGATACGCCACCGGCAACCACCAGTTCGCGTTGACCGGCTTCCTTCATGGCGCGTTCGCACTTGATGCGCAAGGTATCGATGGCAGCCTGCTCGAATGCCAGGGCAATGTCCGCGACCAGCTGGTCATTCAAATCAAATTTTTCTGCCTCGGTAGCCACCGCGGTTTTTAATCCACTAAAACTGAAATCAAGGCCAGGTCGATCAGTCATGGGTCGGGGAAAACGGAACCGGCCGTCGATACCGTTTTGGGCTACCCGCGAAATGGCCGGGCCACCGGGATAGCCCAGGCCCAGCAGCTTCGCGGTTTTGTCAAAGGCCTCGCCGACAGCATCATCAATGGATTCGCCAAGAATCCGGTATTCGCCAATGGCCTGTACGTCAGCGATCAAGGTGTGGCCACCGGAAACCAGCAAGGCCAGGAACGGAAACGTTGGTGTGTTTTCGGTATCCAGCATTGGCGACAGCAAGTGGCCTTCCATGTGGTGAACCGCAACGGCGGGAATGCCCCAGCCCCAGGCCAGGCTGCGACCCACCGAGGCGCCTACCAGCAATGCACCGGCCAGGCCCGGCCCGGCGGTATAGGCAACGGCATCCAGGTTTGCACCGTCTACGCCGGCTTCATCCAGCACCGCGCGTACCAGTGGCATCAACTTGCGAATGTGGTCGCGTGACGCCAGCTCCGGAACAACACCGCCATACTCGGCGTGGGTCTTGATTTGTGAATACAGTTTATGTGCCAGCAAGCCCTTGTCAGTGTCAAAGACAGCAACGCCGGTATCATCGCAGGATGTTTCAAGCCCGAGAATTTTCATGGCCGTTATTGTGCGGCAAGTCGACGTTTGCGCCAACCGTTGTTGAGGTTTTTGCCGTTGTTGCGACCAGTCAGTCAATTTGTTACCAATTACTGAATCATCAAATCACAAAAAAGGATCGGTTCAGGTGATTATCAGGAAGGCCAGGCTCGAAGACGCTGATGCGCTTGCTGAAATTCATGTGCGCGCATGGCAGTCTGCCTATCGTGGCATGATGTCGGATGCGTTTCTGGATGGTTTGAGCGTCACCGATCGTGCAGCCGGTTGGCGCACGTGGCTGGTTTCTGAAGACGTTCAGCGTGTGCTGGTGGTCGAGCCTGGTCAACTGGCGGAGCCTGGCCTCGCCGGTTTTTGCGTTTTTGGCAAAAGCCGTGATGCTGATCTGGCCAACAGCAATGCGGCCGAGCTGTATGCCATCAATGTTCACCCGCAGTACTGGCGCCACGGGTATGGCAGCAGCTTGTGTAACGAGGTGATTAACCAGGTTGTATCGGCGGCCTGGTCAGCCTTGAGCCTGTGGGTGATCCGGGACAATCATCGGGCGCGTGAGTTTTATCAGGCCATGGGGTTTGTTGCCGATGGCATCGAGCGTATTGACTCGGGATTGATCGGCGAATCCCTGCATGAATTGCGTTATGTGCGGACGATTACTGATGCCCGGGTTTGAAGCGTCACTGGCATCAAATTGACTATGGAGTGGTGCGTGGCTTTACCCGGAAGAACGCCATGGCATTGTCTATCCGGAGTTTCCGGCGCAAGGATTTCGGCAAGCTCTTGAGCCAGCGTCGGTGAAAGTTGAGATACTCCCTGACGTGCTGCCAGCCGGTGTCCGGTTCTTCCATGGCGGATTCTTTTTCCACCGGCCAGAACGGGTCAGAACCTATCATGAACCGATCCGGGTAGCGTTGAACCAGTTCCGCCCAGCTTGGCAGCAGGGCGCCGGATTCATCAACAATGGCAGACTGGGTATAGCGCATGTGATCGCGCGCGGAAAATTCGGTCCAGGTATTCGGGCAGGCTTCAAACAAGTTACCGATTTGCCGGGCACTGAGCAGGCCGCCGGCATGGGCGATGAGGAAGCGGGCCGCGGGATATTGCCGGCATAGCGGGATGAAATAGCGTTCGCTGGATGTCTCGATATGGATCAGGAGCGGTACGTCGTAGCGGATTCCGAGCCGGATCAGCCCATGGAGGATGTCGTTTTTCAGGTTCGGACCGAGCCCGGCAACCAGGTGAATTTCACCAATGCCTTTGTACTGGCCGGATGCCAGTGCCCGGCGCGTCCGTGGCAGGACGGTATCATCGGCAAACCAGCGATGCCGTTGATGCGGGCTGAAATAAGGCCTGAACAGCGGGATGACCCGGTCGCCACCGGCTTGCTGCAGGGTCAGCGCCAACTCGGGCGGTGTGGACGAGACCACGGCCAGCTGGACATTTTGCCGGTCGAGAATTGCCATGGCTTCATCGGCAGTGGTTACGCCTTCCTGGTTACCATTGTAATGCAGGTGTACGTCGGCAATTGCCGGCGGCAATGACGGTTGCTTTGCTTTCGGGGTGCTGCCACAGCCGGCGAGCACGACTATGAATGTGAAGTAAAACAATCTGAACGTCGGCATGACGGAGTGATAATTTTCCTTGGCACGTGAATAAGGCCGGGTTTTGCCGGCATGTTACCGGGTTGATGCTGCCGGCAGTGCTGTTTTATTGGCATCTCGTACCGGGTGCTAATTAATCATCGATGGGCAGGTAAAAAAACACGAAACGCCCGTCTTCGATATCGATTTTCAGGGTGGCGCCGTGGTGTAGGCCGTAATCCACGTATCCGGGTGTGGCGCTGTCCAGGTGGCACTCGCTGCTGTGTTGCGGGGATTCAAAATCCCGATCCCGGTCGTACCAGGATAGCAGCATATAGTCACCCAGCCGCTTGTCGGCCTCGGAATTCGCCAGCGCCATGGCTTCTTGGTAATCGACCGGAGATGGCTCGGGCTTCAGTGAAACGGTTGTAAGTGAGTGGTTGCTCATTTACCAGGCTCCTGATTCAAAAGCGCTAGTTTACCCGGATTTAGACTATACAAAGCGGAGTTGAGCGTTTAAAATCGCGCGTTCTCTGGGGTGGCACAGGCCTGCATGCCTGGCTGCCTGGACAGGATTTATACCGTATTTTGAAATTTTCGTAAGGAAAATCAAAAGCTTATGCCAGCTATTCGAGTCAAAGATAACGAACCATTTGAAGTCGCCCTGCGTCGTTTTCGCCGTTCCTGTGAAAAGGCCGGCCTGTTCACCGAAATGCGTCGCCGCGAATTTTATGAAAAGCCGACCTCTGTGCGTAAGCGCAAGGCCGCCGCTGCCCGCAAGCGTGAACTGAAAAAAATGTCACGCATGTTCCAGTTCCGCCAGCAGCGTCAATTCTAATCTCTGATTCATTCCGGTTTTGGTCGACCCCGGTGGTCGACCCATGTCAGTCCAGGCCATAGAATCAGGGGAGCGGGGCGTGAGTCTCAAGTCACAGATCACCGAAGATATGAAAGCCGCCATGCGTGCCAAGGATCAGGACCGCCTGGGGGCAATTCGTATGCTTCAGGCTGCCATCCAGCGGCGCGAGGTGGATGAGCGCACCGAGCTTGACGATGACCAGGTGGTGGCAGTCATCGAAAAAATGATCAAGCAGGGTCGTGATGCCATCAGGCAGTACGAAGATGGTGGTCGACCCGAACTGGCAGAAAAAGAGCAAAATGAAATCGCTATCTGGGAGAAGTATCTTCCCGAGCAGTTGAGCGAAGCCGAGGTGGCGGCGTTGATTGCCGAGGCAATCAAAGAATCCGGCGCCGATGGTGTGAAAGATATGGGCAAGGTAATGGGTGTACTGAAACCCCGGTTGGCCGGCAAGGCTGACATGGGCAAGGTCAGTGGCCAGGTCAAGACAGCCTTGTCCGGCGGTCAGTAGTTTCGACCGACTTTGGGTGTTCAGCCGGGATTATCGGGCTGGGTGAACTGGGGAGGTTCGGTACCGGAAAGCAGCGCATGGCGGGGCGAATCCCGGAGAAGTTTATCGATGAACTATTGACCCGAATCGACATCGTCGAGGTCATCGATCGTCGTGTCCCGCTGAAAAAGGCCGGCAAGGATTTCAAGGCCTGCTGCCCGTTCCATAACGAAAAAACCCCCTCGTTTACAGTCAGTCAACCCAAGCAGTTTTTTCACTGTTTTGGTTGCGGCGCCCATGGTAGTGCTATTGGTTTCCTGATGGATTATGAGCGCCTCGGTTTTCCCGAGGCGGTTGAGTACCTGGCGCAAGAAGCCGGCATCGAGGTGCCGCGGGAACTGGCCACCCAGCCGGGGAACCAGGCGCGACGCCAGGACGAGTTAGCGCCGCTGTACGCGTTGATGGCCGAGGCCGACAAGTTTTACCAGCGCCAGCTGCGCGAGCATCCCGCTGCCCAGTTTGCCGTCGATTATCTCAAGGGTCGCGGCCTGACCGGCGCCATCGCCAAGCGGTTTTCGCTGGGGTTTGCACCGGAAAGTTGGGACGGTGTTTTGAGCGCGCTGGCGACCGACGATGCGCGCAAGGTCAACCTGGAAAAAGTGGGCCTGCTTGTCCGGAAAGAAGAGACTGATCGCTATTACGATCGTTTTCGTGGTCGGGTGATGTTCCCGATCCATGATCAGCGTGGCCGGGTGATCGGATTTGGTGGCCGGGTGATCGGCAAGGGTGAGCCCAAGTACCTGAATTCACCGGAAACGCCGCTGTTCCATAAAGGCCGGGAAATGTACGGCCTGTACCTGGCGCGGGAAGGCATACGCCGCCGCGACCAGGTGTTGGTAGTGGAAGGGTATATGGATGTCGTGGCGCTGGCGCAATACGGCATCGACTACGCGGTGGCTACATTGGGTACAGCCACGACTCGCGACCACCTGGACCGCATATTTCGTTATGCCGCCCACGTGGTGTTTTGCTTTGATGGCGACCGTGCCGGCCGCGATGCGGCGTGGCGGGCGCTGGAACAGGCGTTGCCTCTACTTCAGGAGGGTCGACAGGTCAGCTTCCTGTTCCTGCCGGAGGGCGAAGATCCGGATAGCCTGGTGCGCAAGGAAGGTCGCGAAGCGTTCGAGTCGCGCCTTGATGAACAGGCGGTGGCGGCACCGGAGTATTTGTTTAAGGAGCTGTTGGCGCAAACCGATACAAGCCGAATAGACGGTCGTGCCCGTTTAATTGAGCTGGCACGACCCCATATACAGCAGGTTTCCGTTGGCTTGCTGCGGGACATGATGGTGGATCGGCTGGCGGAACTGAGTGGCGTCGCCCTCGATCGGGTGCGCGAAGCCGTCGGAACGGCGGTCAAGGTGCCGATGGCCGAGACCAAAAGCCAGGCGCCAACCGAAAAGTCGGCAATCTTGCCGAATCGGGGCAGGGCCGGGCTGGCACCCAAGTCGCTGGAACGAAAGGCGGTGTTGGCCTTGTTGCAGTTTCCGGGTGCGGCCAGCCGGGCAGGTGATACCGGTTTCTTGGCAGATTTGCCGACTTCGGGTGCAGCCATGCTGGTCAAGCTGTTGGATGTGGCGCGCCAGATTGGCGCTGATGCCAGTACCGCGCAGTTACTGGAGCGGTTTCGGGACGACGGCCTGTACCGGGCGCTGGTGAAACTGGCGTCCGAGGAATGGGAAGGTGCAACCGACCTGGCGGCGGAATTGTCTGGCGCCCTCGGGAGTCTTAAGGACAAGGTACACCGGGAAAAGGTTCGATCAGTGGCGGCTTCGACGTCGACGGCAGAAGACTGGAAAGAACGGGTTCGGGAAGCGCGGGATGCGCTGAAGACGCGTGCCGACGTCGACGATGGAAAACCGGAAAATTCAGCCGATTAACCGGCCTGAATAGGTGAAAATTGAATTTGATGACCTATACTTCGGGTCATCCGGGACGTTGAACAGATTCGTTTATTTAGTGGGTGCTTAATATAGTGTCAGACCTCAGCAGTATTAACCAGGAAGATCAGCGACTCCAGCTGAAAAAGCTCATTATTCGAGGCAAGGAACAGGGATTTCTCACCTATCGTGAGATCAATGATCATTTGCCCGAAGACGTGCACGATACCGACCAGATCGAAGCCGTGGTCAATATGATCAACGGCATGGGTATTGATGTCTATGATCAGGCGCCGGATCCGGACACGATTCTGATGAAAACCGAGGCCACCAGTGATGACGAGGGTGAGGCTGCGGAAGAAGCCGAGCAGGCGGTGGCCACGGCCGTGGAGAGTGAGTTCGGTCGTACTACTGACCCGGTGCGCATGTACATGCGTGAAATGGGCACCGTAGAGTTATTGACCCGCGAAGGCGAAATTCGCCTGGCCAAGCGTATTGAGGAAGGCAACCGTCAAAGCGTGCGCGCCATTGCTGCCTGCCCCGCTGCCATCAAGCAGGTGGTGGATTTGATGGACAAGATTGAAGCTGAGGAGGCACGGTTGACTGACCTGGTGGTCGATTTTGTCGATCCCAATGCAGATGACGATCCGGTGCCGCCTGCCGCGCAACAAGCCGCTGCCAAGGAAGAAAACGACGATGACGACGATGACAGTAGCAGCAGCGATGTCGATACGGGCCCGGATTTCGAGGAGGCCAAGGAGCGTTTCGAGCGCGTTCGCAAGCATTACAAGGCCATGCTCAAGCAACTGGACAAGAAAGGTTACGGCAGCAAGGAAGTCATCAAGGCCCAGGACAAGCTGGCGGATGAGCTGATGCAGATCAAGTTTGTTGCACGGCAGATTCAGAACCTGGTTGATGACGTACGCGGCATGATGGAAGAAGTGCGTGATTACGAGAAATTCATCATGGACGTTTTTGTCAAAAAAGCACGGATGCCACGCAAGGTGTTTATCAAGGAATTCCCCGGTAATGAAACGGATAACCGCTGGCTCAAGAAAATGCTCAAGGGCGGGGAATGCAATACTGGCGTGATCGAGTCCTATTTTGACGAGCTGTGCATGATCCAGAACAAGCTGATCAACATGGAACAGCGTACCGGTCTGCCAATTAATGGTCTCAAGGAAGTGAATCGAAAGATGTCCATCGGCGAAGCCAAGGCCCGTCGTGCCAAGAAGGAAATGGTTGAGGCCAACCTGCGCCTGGTAATCTCCATCGCCAAGAAGTATACCAACCGCGGATTGCAGTTCCTGGACCTGATCCAGGAAGGCAATATCGGCCTGATGAAGGCGGTGGACAAGTTCGAATACCGTCGTGGCTACAAGTTCTCGACTTATGCGACCTGGTGGATTCGCCAGGCGATTACTCGTTCCATTGCCGACCAGGCGCGCACCATTCGTATTCCTGTGCACATGATCGAAACCATCAACAAGCTCAACCGCATTTCGCGGCAAATGTTGCAGGAGATGGGTCGTGAAGCCACGCCGGAGGAGCTGGCCGAGCGCATGGATATGCCCGAAGACAAGATTCGCAAGGTGTTGAAGATTGCCAAGGAGCCTATTTCCATGGAAACGCCCATTGGCGATGATGAAGACTCCCATCTTGGTGATTTTGTCGAGGACGTAAACGTTGTCGCACCTCCTGATGCAGCGACTATCGCCGGGCTCAAGGGTGCTACCGAGGAAATCCTGTCGACCCTGACGGCGCGTGAATCCAAAGTATTGCGTATGCGTTTTGGTATCGATATGAACACCGACCACACGCTCGAGGAAGTAGGCAAACAATTTGATGTGACGCGTGAGCGTATTCGTCAGATTGAAGCCAAGGCGTTGCGCAAATTGCGCCATCCGACCCGCTCGGATCGCCTGAAAAGCTTCCTTGACTAGACGCTATGTCGGGGATCGAGGCACCAAAGAACGGGCTGAAAGGCCCGTTTTTTGATGCTGTTTAATAAACGTATTTTGTGTAAACTTGGCGACCCTTTTGCGGGCCTGTAGCTCAGTTGGTTAGAGCAGGGGACTCATAATCCCTTGGTCCCAGGTTCGAGTCCTGGCGGGCCCACCACATTTTTCCGTTCTATTATCCTGAGAAGCTTGCCAGGCCCTTCGCGCCCAGGCCTCCTCATTCGCTGGTATCGATGCCCCGGGCAAAAACCCCCAGCCAGGACGACTGAAGCTTCCTTTTGGCCGCGAGTTCGTGGCTGCAAAATGTTGCCGTGGCCCCTGAATAGACCGTTTTGTACGCAAAAAATGTAAATATTTATAAAACCAATGGCCAGTTCCACGGTCTGCTACCACATTTAAAAAAGAACTGTACTAAACTAAACCCGTCTATGGATCGGGTTATTACCTTACTTTGGATGTAAGTTTGGCAGTGGATGAACCAAAAGAAAAAGTTCTCATTTGTGACGATGAGCCGACGATCGTTGAGTCAGTACGCTATGTGGTGTCCAAGCTGGGCTATGACTATCGGGTTGCCAACAATGGCGACGACGCGCTCGATCTGGCAATGGAATTCAAGCCTGATGTTATGTTGCTGGACTGGAATATGCCGGGTCTGACGGGTATCGAGGTGTGTCGGGCACTAAAGAATGACCCGCTCATGCGCGATACTTATATTATTCTCCTGACTGCCAATGCGCAGGTGATCGAGCAGGAGAGTGGCCTTGCCTCAGGGGCGGATCGTTATATCACGAAGCCTTTCAGCCCGAAGGGTCTGGGGCAGGTGTTGACGGATACGTTTAAGGAGCGACAATAGTGCAACAGAAGATCAGCGTACTCATCGCCGAGGATGAGCGCTTCATTTCCCATGCATTGAAGGAGATTATCCGGCGTAATTTTGCCTGTGATCGCCTGGATATTGCCAATGATGGTGCCGAGGCAATGGGTTTTCTGAAATCCTACAGTTATGATATCGCGATACTTGACTGGAATATGCCTAACAAGACCGGGGACGAGGTTCTGGTGGATATTCGTTCTGCCAGCAAAACCTCGTCTATGCCTGTAATCATGCTTACCGCACGGTCGGACAAGGACAGTGTTATTACAGCAGTTCAGGCCGGAACCACGGATTATATTGCCAAACCGTTCAAGCAGGGTGATATCCTGCAGCGAATCAAGAGACTGTTGAGCTAGGTTTTCAATCCTGCCATGTTTCCGGGACCCGGAAACATGGCCAGAAAGTGCTGGACATATATTTCATGAACGAGAAAGCAAAGCCTGGCATCATGTTGGTTGAGGATGATGTTGTTGATGTCATGACCGTCAAGCGTGCATTCAAGAAGGTTGGAATCAACAACCCCATGTATGTCGCCAATGACGGCCTTGTTGCCCTGGAAATGTTGCGTGGAACATCAACGGCAAAGATCAATGAGCGGCCGAAAATTGTGCTGCTTGATCTGAATATGCCCAGAATGAGCGGCCTCGAATTTCTCGAAGAGTTGCGCAAGGACCCTGACCTGAAATCCATCGTTGTGTTCGTATTGACGACGTCAAGAGATCATCGGGACAGGGAAGAAGCCTACAACCATAATGTGGCTGGTTACATTGTCAAGCCGGTGGAGCAGGCAGAGTTTGTCGATTCGGTCAAAAAGATGGGCGAATACTGGAACCTGATCGAGATGCCGGATTAGTCATGAGCCCACAAAAAACAAAATACCTGATTATCGATGATGATGCTGTTGACAGGGCATTGATCAGGCGCATTCTGAACAATGGCAAATATTCAGGCGAGGTAATTGAGGCAGACTCCGCAGCCACGGCAATGGAAATGCTTTCCGGGCTTGTGTTCGATTGTATTTTCCTTGATTACCGATTACCACAGCAGGATGGAATGAGCCTGCTCAAGTGGATACGTTCGAAGGATATAAAGTCTTCCGTGGTCATGATGACCGGCATGGGTGACGAGCGCCTGGCAGTGGAATTCATGAAAGCCGGGGCTTCGGACTATATTGCCAAGTCCCAGATCGATGATCAGGCCATATCTCATGTACTGCAGAATCTGGTTCGACTTCATGAAGCGGAAGCTGCGCGTAGTCTTGCCGAAGATGCCCTGCGAGAAAACCAGCGCGCACTGTCTACCTTGATGAGTAACCTGCCCGGAATGGCGTACAGAAGCCGACCGGACAAGGGCAGAACCATTGAGTTCGCCAGTGAAGGCTGTCATAGCCTGACCGGTTTCGATTCTGACAGTTTTCTTACCAACAATATTATCTATACAAATATCATACACCCTGAAGATCGTAAACGGGTGAATACCACTATCTCTGGCTGCCTGGAACAGGGGCGCCGGTTCCAGGCAGCCTACCGTATTTTCTCGCGCGAAGGCCGGGTAAAGTGGGTATGGGAGCAGGGCTGCGGTGTTTATACCCACCAGGGCGACCTGATCGCCATTGAAGGATTTGTTACTGATATATCCGAGCGCGTGGCCTTTGAGGATGAGATTAAGGAGAAAAACCACAAGCTTGAAGACCTGATGAACAATCTTGAGCACAAGGTGACCGAGCGTACCCGTGATCTCGAAGAAGCCAATGCTGAACTGTTCAGACTCAACAAGATCAAGACGGAGTTTCTTTCCATTGTGTCGCACGAGTTGCGCACACCACTTACATCGATCAAGTCCTTCGCAGAAATTCTGCTTGACGATATCGATGATGTTGACGTTGATACTGCACGAAACTATCTCGGCATTATAGACAGCGAGGCAGATCGTCTGGCCAGGCTGATCAGTAACCTGCTCGACCTGCAGAAGATCGATGCCGGCAAGATGACCTGGCATGACGAGATGACGGACATCATCGAGCTCGCCAGAGCTTCCATGCAGGTGTTCGAGGGCGCGTACCGGGACAAGAACCTGTCCCTCAACCTGAAATCCGACATGGACCAGTTATACAGTGTTGTCGACCGGGACAAGATTCGGCAGGTGTTCTCCAACCTGTTTTCCAACGCACTCAAGTTTACCGATGACGGCGGGGTTGAAATAAGAATTGATGTAGATGGTTCGTCCGGTGAGCATTTATTGATATGTATTACCGATACCGGTCTTGGTATTCCAGATGAAGAACTGGAAAAAGTATTCGAGCGTTTCCACCAGGTAGACCAGTCGCAAACCCGGAGGTATGGCGGTACCGGGCTGGGCCTGGGCATCTGCAAGGAGATTGTCGAACATTACCAGGGCCGTATCTGGGCGGAACGCGGTGACAATAACCAGGGCACGCGTATGAGCCTGATGATTCCGCTTGCGGAGAATCAGCTGCCGCGTGAGGCCAGCGCCTCCGGCTGAGTATCCCCCGGTTTTTGTAACGTCGCGGCAAATCGGCTAGACTTCGGCCTCTTTTTTCTTCCAGGTAGTGATTCCCATGAGTACTATTTCCCTCGATTCCGAAAATCTTCGTGAAACCATTGATAATAACGATATCGTCGTTATCGATTTCTGGGCGCCGTGGTGTGGCCCGTGCCAGTCGTTCGGCCCGGTCTTCGAGAAGGTTTCCGATGAGATCACGGACGTGGTGTTTGCCAAGGTCAACACCGAGGAGCAGCAGGAAATCGCCGGCATGTTCCAGATCCGCTCAATCCCGACATTGATGGTGTTTCGTGAAAATATCATCGTCTTCGCCCAGCCTGGTGCGTTGCCGGAATCCGCCTTAAAGCAGATTATCGACAAGACCCGGGAGCTGAACATGGATGAGGTTCGCGCCGAGATTGAAAAGCAGCAGGTCGAACAGGACTGATTGTGACCGCGAACAACCCGGTCACGGACTGGGATTGGGGTAGCGCTGATGTATGGCCTCAATCCCGTCAAGCACTTCCTCGCCAAGAACCATGTCAACACTGTCGATATTGATTTTCAGCTGCTCGAGACTGGTGGCACCAATAATTGTGCTGGTCAGGAAAGGGCGGCTGTTTACGTAGGCCAGTGCCATTTGCGATGGGTCCAGGCCGTGATCCCGGGCAAGGGCAGTATAATCTTCAACCGCCTTGACCGCGTTGGGCCGGGAATAGCGGGCGTAGTTTTCAAACAGCGTCAGCCTGGCGCCTTCCGGTTTGGCCCCGCCTATATACTTTCCTGAAAGCACGCCGAATCCCAGCGGCGAATAAGCCAGCAGCCCGGTTTGTTCATGACGGGCAAATTCCGCCAGCCCGATTTCAAAGGTCCGGTTCAGCAGATTATACGGGTTTTGTATCGATACAATGCGCGGGAAACCTTTTTGTTCGGCGACGCGCAGGAACTGGTGCAAACCCCAGGGCGTTTCATTGGACAGGCCGATATGGCGAATCTTGCCGCTGTTGACCAGATCGTTCAGCACCGACAGCGTTTCCTCGATACCGGCAACATCATTGTCAGATGATTCTTCCGGGTAACTGTAGCCGAGTTTACCGAAGAAGTTGGTTGGCCGGTCCGGCCAGTGCAGTTGGTACAGATCTATATAATCTGTTTGCAGGCGCTTCAGGCTGGCTTCAACCGCGGCTTCTATGTTGGCGCGATCCAGCCGTGCGTTGCCGTTGCGAACATGTGACATCCAGTCGGCGCGGCCTATCACCTTGCTGGCGATGACAAGCTTGTCCCGTCCACCGCGCTTGTGCAGCCAGTTTCCAATAATGGTTTCGGTTGACCCGTAGGTTTCGGCGCGTGGTGGTATGGAATACATTTCGGCGGTATCAATGAAATTGATTTCATGGTCCATGGCCATGTCAAGCTGGGCATGACCTTCTGCCTCGGTATTCTGTTCGCCCCAGGTCATGGACCCGAGGCAGATAACGCTTACATCAATATTGGTGTTGCCAAGCTTGTTATAAATCATGGTGCTCCAGTTGTCTGAACGTCTTTGTCTATTTTTCGATGTGTGGTGGCGCGACCTTCATGACTTCTTCAATCGTGGTCAGGCCCCGTGCAACTTTTTCTGCGCCACTCAGGCGCAGGCTATGCATACCCTCCTTGTAGGCCTGTCGGCGCAGTGAGGCAATGTCGCCTTCTTCATCAATAAGCCTGTGCAATGGTGCGCTCAGTGACATCACTTCATAAATGCCAATACGCCCCTGGTAGCCTGTGTTGCGACACTCAAGACAGCCCGCAGGTTTGCATACCTGTTTGGGCGCGTGCACGGTCCATGGTGCAATCAGCGCCTGCCATTGGCTTTCATCTACGGTCGTTTTTTCCTTGCAGTGAGGACACAGGGTGCGCACCAGGCGCTGGGCGACGATGCCTACCAGTGTTGCATTGAGCAGGTAGGCAGGTACGCCGATTTCCATCAATCGCGTGATTGCTGTCGGTGCGTCATTGGTATGCAATGTCGACAATACCAGGTGACCGGTAAGGGCGGCCTGTACCGCCATGTCCGCAGTTTCGCGGTCGCGGATTTCGCCCACCATAATGATGTCCGGGTCCTGGCGCAACAGGTTGCGCACTCCTGCAGCAAAATCCAGGTCAATGTTGGATTGCACCTGCATCTGGTTGAGACTGTCATCAATCATTTCGATCGGATCTTCAATGGTGCAAACATTGACTTCCGGCCTGGCCAGGTGTTTCAGCGTCGAATAGAGTGTTGTGGTTTTGCCGGACCCGGTAGGGCCGGTAACCAGGATAATGCCGTGAGGGCGGCTGACCATATCGTTCCATTTTGACAGGTCATCATCATTCAGACCCAGCTCCTTGAAACTGCGCACGAGTACTTCCGGATCAAAGATACGCATGACCAGCTTTTCACCAAATGCGGTGGGCATGGTCGACAAGCGCAGTTCAATTTCCTTGTCGTCCGGTGTCCTGGTCTTGATGCGCCCGTCCTGGGGGCGACGTTTTTCGGCGACATCCATGCGCCCGAGAATCTTCAGTCGTGATGTTACTGCCGCGGTGACCGGTGGTGGTAGCTGGTAGACAAGATGTAATACGCCATCGATACGGAACCGGATGTTTCCCTGGTCTCGACGCGGTTCGACATGAATATCACTGGCGCGCTGATCAAAGGCATACTGCAACAGCCAGTCGACAATGGTAACGACGTGCTGGTCATCGGCGTCAAGCTTGCCTGTGCGACCCAGCTCCACCAGTTGTTCGAGATTGTTCAGGCCGCTGTCGCTGGCGCCATGATCGCGACTGGCCTGACTCACGGATTTTGCCAGGCTGTAAAATTCCACCGTGTAACGACTGACATCGGCCGGGTTGGCAAATACCCGTTTTATCGGTTTTCGTACTGCCCGGGAAATCTCCTGTTCCCAGTCACGGAACGCCGGTTGCGTGACGGCAATCACCACTTCCTGGTCATTAATGGCAACCGGCAGAATCCGGTTTCGCTGCGCGTAGCTGTATTTCATGACTGTGGTGATGGGACCAACATCGGTTTTCAGCGGATCGATGTGGTAGTAGGGCAGGCCGATCTTGGATGCCAGCCACTCTGTCAGGGTTTCGGCATCGAGCAGTTTGTGTGGCGGTTTTGCATTGACCGGTTTTTCATTTATAACCTGTGTAAGCGGATGGGTCTCGCCATCGAGGGTTGGCGTGGCCCGGTACAACTGTTCTCTCTGCTTGTCATCAATCAGGCCGTCTTCCAGCAAGCCTTCAACGACGGTTCGGAAGTCGAGTTTCTTTTGTTCCGTGCCAATGCGAAAGCCCGACCAGTTTACCTGTGACGTGCCTGTCTTTTTATCCGTGGGAGTTTTCACCGTTGCCATGGTTTAAGTCCATCCATTCGCTGCATGGCATCTACTATGCCGCGAATGGCGGCAAACTTCCACGCGGGAAACGGTCGAATCGCATTTTGTCGAAGCTAAATACCGGCAGCCTGCTGATCGGCATGGTAGGAGGACCTGACCATTGGTCCGCAGGCGGCCTGTTTGAAGCCCATGGCCTCGGCCTCGCGGGTATACGTGTCAAAGGTTTCGGGGGGTACGTAGCGTTCCACCGGCAGGTGATGCTGGCCGGGTTGCAGGTACTGGCCGATGGTGAGCATGTCGCAGTCATGATTGCGCAGGTCGCGCATGACATTGAGTATTTCATCGTCCTGTTCGCCGATGCCCACCATCAAGCCGGACTTGGTGATGACGTCCGGGTAGTGTTGCTTGAATGCCTTGATCAGGTCCAGTGAATGCTGGTAATCGGCGCCGGGTCGCGCTTTCCTGTACAGGCGCGGAACGGTTTCGAGATTATGGTTCAGCACATCGGGCAAGCCACTGGCAAAAATGTCGATGGCCTTGTCCATGCGCCCGCGAAAATCCGGCGTCAGTATCTCGATACGGGTTGTTGGCGAGGTGTTGCGAACGGCATTGATGCAATCAACAAAATGTTGCGCGCCGCCATCTCGCAGGTCGTCACGATCCACCGAGGTGATAACAACGTATTTCAGACCCATGGCCTTGATGGTATCGGCCAGCTGTTGTGGTTCACCGGCATCCAGCGGTTCGGGTTTGCCATGGGCGACGTCACAGAATGGACAGCGCCGGGTGCATATCTTGCCCATGATCAGGAACGTGGCAGTACCGTGACCAAAACATTCGCCAAGGTTCGGGCATGCCGCTTCTTCGCAAACCGTGTGCAGTTTGTGTTGACGCAGTATGTCACGCAGGCGCAAGGCTTCCGGATTGTTGGGCGCCTTGGCGCGTATCCACGATGGTTTGCGCAGCGGCACATCCCTGGGTACTACCTTGACCGGAATACGACTGGTCTTGCTTTCGCCCTTGAGCGGGTTGGGCGGCAAGGGTTTGTCCTTATCCGGGTTGTAATCGTTACTGCTGGACATGGTCAGGTGTGATCTCAGGACTGATGCTGAACAAGAATCTCGGGCCGGTCATTGTACCCCAGGTTCCGCAGCAGGTGTGATTGCAATTGCTGTTGCACGGTATTGGCATCGTAATCAAACAGCTCCTTGAGCTGGGTCATGCGAATACCCTGCAAACCGCAAGGGGTAATGCGATCAAAAGGTTCCAGGTCCATGTTGGCATTTATGGAAAGGCCATGGTAACTGTGATGGCGGCGAATGCGCAGTCCCAGCGATGCCAGCTTGCTGTCATTTACGTATACCCCGGGCGCGCCTTCACGCCGGTGACCCTGGACACCGTAATCAGCGAGCAGGTCGACGACGGTCTGTTCCATGGCATCAACCAGTTGCCGGACGCCCCAGTTGCGTCGTTCCATGTCCATGAGTACGTAGGCAATATATTGACCGGGGCCATGATAGGTAATGTCACCGCCACGGTCAGTCTTGATGCAGGGAATCTCGCCAGCGGCCGGTGGTTGTTCGTGGGCATTGAGTCCCAGCGTATAAACCGGCCGATGTTGCAGCAGCCATATTTCATCCATGGCATCGGCCTTGCGATGCATGGAAAAATATCTCATTGTCTGCCAGACTGGTTCGTAATCACGCAAACCCATGTCACGAATCCTGACAGTAGACAGCCCTGTCATGACAGTCAGTCTACCTTGCCGTCACGAAAGTCCTGCTTGTATTGCCTGTAGATAGCAAACATTTTTTCATGCATGGCACCGGGCTTGCCGCTGCCCACGGGCTTGCCGTCAATGGTTGTAATCGGCAGGATCTCCTTGGTTGAGCTGGTCAGCCAGACTTCGTCGGCATCAAAGACTTCAGCCTCGGTAATATCCCGTTCTTCCATGGCAACATTATTGGCCTGCGCCAGCTCGACCACCAGGTCGCGGGTAATGCCGGGAAGAATATAGCGACCCTTGCCCGGTGTGGCGATGACGTTGTTCTTGACGATAAATATGTTGCTGGCCGCGCCTTCGGTAAGCATGTGATCGCGTAACAGGATGGCTTCAACGGCGCCTTGTTGCTTGGCCTGTTCCCGCAACATCACTGCGGCAAGCAGGGCAATGGCCTTGATGTCGCAACGTAGCCAGCGGATATCCTCGGCGGTGACAGCATTGACACCGTTGGCCAGGGTGGTGTCATCGGGATACTTGAGCGGAGTTGCATAGGCAAATACCGTCGGCTTGCTTGAAGCCGGGAACACGTGGTCGCGCGGTGCCGGGCCACGGGTAACCTGCATGTAAATGTACTGGTCGCCGCTATCGTCGCCTGCAAGTTTGTCCAGCATGTCGGACCATTGCTGACGCGTCATGTCCAGCGTGATACCCAGTGCCTTGAGGCTGTTGTCCAGGCGTTGCAAGTGATGCTCGAGACGGAATGACCGTCCGCCGAAAACCGGTATGACTTCGTAGACGCCGTCTCCAAAGATGAAGCCACGATCAAAAGCGGAAACCTGTGCCGTGTCAGCCGGAACAAATTCACCGTTGAGATAAACCTGCTTGATGTTATTCATTGTATTCAGCCAGTGGGTTGATAGTAATTGCATGGGGCAGATGCGTTACCGATAAAATTGGGCTGGTACCGCCGCTTGCCTGTTAAAGGTGTCCTGGATCCTGTTCGTGACCGGGTCAGCTGACCCGGTCATTGAAACCGGATTCTAATCGAATCCATCAGTCGACTGAACAGGCCACCTTCATCGATTGGTGCCAATGCCACCAGCGGCGCCTCGACCAGTTGACGGTCTCCGAGCGAGATTTTAAGTGTGCCCAGTGGCTGGCCCCGCCGTACAGGCGCATAGACAGCATGGTCGAATTCCAGGTTGGCCCGGGTTTCGTGATGACGGCCACGGGCGAGGGTCAGGACAATGTCTGAACTGACACCGGCTGCAACCTTGTCCCTTTCGCCCATCCACACCGGGACGTTGGTAATTCCGTGATTGGCCTGGTACAGGCGCCGGGTTTCAAAGCCGGTAAATCCGTATTCCAGCAGTTCCCTGGCCGCATCGGCCTGGTGTTGCGCGTTGTCAGCGCCCAGTACGACCGCGACCAGTCGCATCCCGTCTCGTTCGGCGGAGGCGGCGAGGCAATGCGCCGCGTGTCGCGTTTGCCCGGTTTTCATACCGGTTATATCGGCCATTTGCCAGAGCAGGGCGTTGCGGTTGTGAAATTCCAGTCCGCGGTAGCTGAATATTTTTTGCGAGAACCGGGTGAGTTCACCGGGATGGTCGGCAATCAGTCGCGAGGCCAGGCGGGCCAGGTCACGGGCACTGGAGTGGTGTCCCGGTTGATCGAGTCCGGTGACGTTGGTGAAACGGGTGTTTGACAATCCGAGCTGTTGCGCCCGCGCATTCATTAGCCCTGTCATCGCTGCCTCTGAGCCGGCTAGATGTTCGGCCAGCAGGATCGCGGCATCATTGGCCGAGGCGATAATGATGGCATCAAGCAGCTCGCTGATGCTGATGTGTCCGCTGGCGGCGAGATGTATGCGGGAGCCGGTGGTCTTTACTGGTCTTGCTTCAACTTCGGTGCTGGTTACCGGTTCATTACGCCCGAACTTTTCAAGCGTTTCGAGCGCCAGCATGAGCTTGGTCAGGCTGCCTATGGCCCGTTGCTCGTCGGCATTGTGCTCTGCCAATACCTGGCCGCTGTCGATGTCCATCAACAGCCAGGCCCTGGCCTTGACTGATGGTTCGGCGACAGCGACTTGCATCATGCTGACTATGGATAACAGCATGATTGACAGTGTTGATGTGACGCGGTGCATCATTGCCTGGCCTGCGTTCGGTCAGTCAACAACAATATGACTGTCATGTATTCCCAGTTCTTTGACTTTTTCCGTCAGCCGGTCCAGGGCATTGATATCCGCCAGTGGCCCGATGCGGACTCGATAAAGTGTGCGTCCGGAGGAAGTTGAACCGACAACAAATACCTTGCCGAGATTTGCCGACTTGAGTCGTGACTCCAGTCGATAGGCATTACCGGAATCAGAAAAGGCACCGGTTTGCAGGTAGATTCTGTTGCCTGATGAAACTGTTTTGGCTGGCCTGGCCTGCTGTGCCAAGGTCGGTGGTGCTTCATTACGATAATTGTCGATGTCCACTGCCCGAACTTCAACCACGCCGGTGCCGGTGCCGACAATGCCCAACTGGCTGGCTGCAGAGTAGGACAGGTCGATGAGCCGGTTATGCAGAAACGGGCCACGATCATTGACCCGAACAATCAGTGAGCGCCCGTTATCAAGATTGGTGACATGAACATAGGATGGCAGCGGCAGCGTCTTGTGCGCTGCGCTCAAGGCGTACATGTTGTAGGTTTCGCCGTTTGAAGTGCGCTTGCCATGGAATTTCTTGCCATACCATGAAGCCACACCACGTTCGTGATAACCCTTGGCCGACTTCATTGGTACATAGTGTTTGCCGAACACGGTGTAGGGTTTGTTGCCGCCACGGCTCAACGGTTCATGACGGGGAACAATTTTCTCTACCGAGTGAGGATTGGTTTCAGGCCTGGCATGCGGGCCGTCATCCATGTAATAACCGCCATCGCGTGATGCGCCGCCGAAACAGCCGCCAAGCAGGAATGCCAGGATTGTAGTCACTGCTGCGTGCTTCATTGATTTTCGTTGTACCTGTGTTTGATCATTTGACCCAGTTCCACGACTGCCATGGCGTACTTCGTGCTGCGATTATAACGTGTTATGACAAAAAAGTTATGGAATCCCAGGTGGTAGATGTAGGAATTGCGGCCCCGTAACCTCAGTAATGCAGCGTGCAGGCTGTCGTCTTCCTGATGGGTTTCGGGCAGTACCCCGTCTCTGCGAAGCGCGGAAAGGCTGATTTCGGGCTTGATCGCGTTGCTGTCGTACCATTCGGGCTCACCATTTTCCAGCAACGCCCGGTCTGTAATGGGTTGGTTGCGTTTCCAGCCATGCATCCTGAGATAGTTAGCAATACTGCCAATGGCATCAGTCTCGCTGCCCATGAGATTGATTTTGCTATCGCGGTCAAAGTCCACGGCGTATTGACGATAGCTGCTGGGCAAAAATTGCGGCAGGCCTATGGCGCCGGCATAGGAGCCGGTAACGGAGAGCGGATTGTGTTTCAGCTCCCGGGTCAGGATCAGGAATTGTTCCAGTTCACGACGAAACAGGGCACTGCGCCGGGGATAGGCAAATGCCAGGGTCGACAGTGCGTCAATTACGCGGTATTGGCCAAGATTCACGCCAAACTGGGTCTCGACACCGATAATGCCGAGAATGATTTCAATATCAACGCCATACTGATGTTGCGCGCTTTCCAGTTCGCGCTGCCATTTTTTCCAGAAGTTAACCCCGCGCCTGGCGTTCAGGGCAGTAACAAACTGGTCGCGGTAGGCATGCCAGGGTTTGGCTTCACCCGGTGTATCCATGATGCGCACGATGTCTTCGCGTATTTCCACTTCCTCGAACAGCTGCTCAAGGTCATAAGCATAAAATCCGTGCCTGTCTTCCATTTCCTGGATAAAGCGTACCGCTTCCGGGTAGCGATAAAATTCCAGTGCCCGGGCCGCAGGTGCAGCCAGCCCGATAACTGCCAGGAACGAGAAAACAAAAAGTAAGCGCATTAAACCTGTACGATTTTTCTGTGAGTCTGGATACTCATCAGGATACCAAAGCCGGCCATGAGTGTAACAATGGAACTGCCGCCAAAACTGACAATCGGCAATGGTACGCCTACTACCGGGAGTATGCCGGTTACCATGCCGATGTTGACAAAGAAATAAAAGAAAAAGGTCAGTGCCAGGCTGCCCGCCAGCAGCCGGGTGAATGTGTCCTGGGCGCTGAAACTGATCTGCAGGCCGCGAATTACCACAAACAGGTAAACGCTGAACAGGATCAGGATGCCGAGGAAACCGAACTCCTCGGCGAATACGGCGAAAATAAAATCTGTTGAGCGCTCCGGGATAAAGTCAAGCTGCGCCTGTGACCCGCCACCCCAGCCCTTGCCGTACAGACCGCCGGAGCCAACAGCGATCATGGATTGAATGGTGTGATAACCGGTGCCAAGTGGATCAGCGTTCGGATCAAACAGCGTTAACACACGCTTCTTCTGGTAGTCATGCATATAGAAGTTCCACAGCAGTGGAACAGCTCCGGCGGCAGCCAGTATCGCCGATGTAATCCATTTCCAGTTCATGCCCGCAAGGAACAGTACAAACAAGCCGGCAGTAGCGATCATGATGGCGGTTCCAAGATCCGGTTGCTTGGCAACCATGATTGCAGGCGTCACGATGATGGCCAGGCTGATCAGTACGTGTTTTGGCCTGGGTGGCATCGCGTTTCGTGACAAGAACCATGCAGCCATCATCGGCACGCCAAGTTTCATGATTTCCGAGGGCTGAATCCGGAACAGGCCGAGGTTGATCCAGCGTTGCGCACCTTTACTGGTGACGCCGATGGCCAGCACAATCAACAGCAGGCCGAGCCCTATTCCAAAAATATAGGGAGACCATCTGGACAGGGTTTCCGGCTGCAGCTGGGCAATGGCCAGCATAATGCCGAAGCCGAATGCCAGGCGCATGCCCTGGCCTGCGAGCAGCCGCATGTTTTCACCGCCGGCACTGTAAAGCACGATGAGCGAGCAAAGCGCCAACAGTACAAGACCACTGAAAAGCGGTTTATCAAGATGCAAACGTTGATAGGCGTTCAGTGTGTCACGCATGATTAATGGGCCTCACCGGCTGGTTTGTCCTGTACCGGTGCCGCAGTGTCATCGACAAGGTGGGCATCCATGATCGACCTGGCGATGGGTCCGGCTGCGGCACCACCGGAGCCGCCGTTTTCCACAATTACCGCTACCGCGATGCGCGGGTCCTCGGCAGGCGCAAAGGCGATGAACAGGGCGTGATCCCGAAACTTCTCCGGGGTATTTTCCTTGTCGTAATAGGCGCCCTGGGCAATGGAGCGAACCTGTGATGTACCGGTTTTGCCGGCAATCCGGTAAGGCGCGCCCCAGCCCGCCCGTTGGGCCGTGCCGATGTCGCTATGAACCACGGCCACCATGTCTTCGATGACGCTTTCAATATGCGGTTCCATGGTTGCCGGAATGCGGCCAGTGATTTTTGCGGCTACCGGGTAGTGCTCACCGCTGCTGGCGTCCGTATAGCTTTTGACCAGAGCAGGTTTCATCCGTAGCCCGCGATTGGCCATGGTGGCAGCGGCATTGGCCAGCTGCAGCGGTGTGGCCAGCATCATGCCCTGGCCGATGCCGTTCATAATGGTTTCGCCCGGGTACCAGGTGCCACCGATGGATTCTTTCCATTCCTTTGTCGGAATCAGGCCGGTGGGCTCATCATCGAGATCAATTGTTGTATGAGAACCCAGGCCGAATGCAGCCAGTCCTTCTTTCATTCTCTGGTTGCCCAGCTTTTGGGCCAGTCGATAGAAATACACGTCGCAGGATTGGGCAATGGCCTTGCGCATACTGGTGGCGCCGTGACCGTCACGTTTCCAGTCTCGGAACCGGTGGCTGTCGCCCGGCAAGGTAAACGAGCCGAAGCAGTTTTCCGATGTGTTTCGTGACAACAGTCCCGAGCCGAGTGCCGCCAGGGCCAGGAACGGTTTGATTGTCGAGCCTGGAGCGTAGCGACCCCCCAGTGCGCGATTGATGAGCGGCTTGGAGGGATCCTTCAACAGGGCCTGGAAACTTTCAGTGTCAATTCCGTCTACAAAAGAGTTAGGGTCGTACATGGGTGTGCTGGCAAAAGCCAGGACGGCGCCGGTTCTGGGTTCGATGGCAACTGCTGCACCACGTTTGCCGGCGAGAGCGGTTTCAGCAGCCCGTTGCAGTTTCATATCCAGGTTCAGCTGAAGATTGAGCCCTGCGCGGGCCGGGTTGCGATCGACAATATTGACAATACGACCGTGGGCATTGATTTCGGCCTTGATGTTGCCGACGGTACCCAAAAGAACGGATTCATGTGATGACTCGACACCGAGCTTGCCGATATGGTTGGTGCCGCGATAGGCGGTGGCGTCAATATTCTGGATATCACGGTCGTTGATCCGGCCTACATAGCCCAGCAAATGCACGGCAGATTCACCTTGCGGGTAATAGCGCTGCAAGCGTGCGTGCAGTTCCACGCCGTTAAGGTAGGGCCGGTTGACGGCAATGTGCCCGGCTTCTTCATCGCTGAGATGGGTTCTGAGTTGCAGGCTCTCAAATCTTGGTCGTTCACGAAGCTGGCGTCGGAAACGCTTGATATCCGCGGGTGTCAGGGTGATCAGCTTGCCCAGCGAGTCGAGCAGCTGTTCCATGTCATCCACCTGTTCCGGGGTCACTTCGATGGTGTAGATAGAGAAGTTTTTGGCCAGAACAACACCGTTTCGATCGAATATGCTGCCGCGAACCGGGGGCAGCGCGACCGGGTTGATCCGGTTTTTCTGGGACAGGGTTTCGTAATGACTGTGACTGATGATCTGCAGGTAGACCAGCCTGCTCAGCAGGATGAGTGTTAACAGCAGCACAAACGCGCCGGCAATGGTGATGCGTTGCGTGAAAATACGTGTTTCACGGAAGTGATCTTTTATGGGTATATCGAGCATTGTCGATCAGGCAAACCTGCGGCGCAGGTTGCGCAAGACTGTGGACAAGACCGGCCACAGTGCTGCACCGACTATAATGGTAAACCATAATTTTCCTGGCGCATCTGCCTGCCCGCCAATGGTCCGGACCCAGATGATGATAATATGGTTAATCGTCAGCAGCAGTCCGACTACCAGCGCCTGTTGCCAGGGCGGATAGATGCGGACACGCAGATGCAGTTTCAGCACCAGGAAAGCCAGCAGTGTCTTGGCCAGGGCGTGCTGGCCAAGCATCGAACCATAAACCACGTCCAGTAACAGCCCCGCAAACCAGCCGGTGCCTATGCCAATTCGCTCGGGCAGAACAAGGCACCAGTAGATCAGTACCAGCGCCACCCAGTCCGGGCGCAATGGATCGAGCCAGTCGGGACCGGAAATGCTGGCCAGGATAAAGGCAATAACAAAACTTCCGGCAATCCCCAGTCTTCGCTTGTTATCCAGCGTCATGGCTTGTCGGCCCCCGGTTTTGTGGCGGCATCCAGTTGTGGCCAGATCAGCAAAACTTCCTTGTAGTTGTTCAGTTGTGCCGCCGGAGTTGCTGCCACCAGCAGGTGGGGTTCGTTGGGGTCATGCTTGATTGATCGGATCTGGCCGACAGGATAGCCGGGAGGAAACCGTCCGCCCATGCCCGACGTAATGAGTGCATCGCCTTCGCGTACGTCAGCGGAGTTGGTCAGGTAGGGTAATGCCAGCCCGTTGTCGGTACTGTTGCCTACAGCAATAGTGCGCAGACCGTTTCTCATGACCATGACCGGTATGGCATGACCGGGGTCGGTAATCAGTGTGACCGTACTGTTGACTGCGCCTACCTGCGTCACCTGGCCGACTATGCCGTGAGCATCTATTACCGGCTGACCGCGATAGACATTTTTGTTCAGCCCGCGGTCTATAATGATGGTCTGGGTGTAGGGGTCGGGGTGGACTTTCAGGAGCTCCGATACCATGGCTTTGCTGGTCACGCGTTCGGCTGAATCCAGTAATAGCCTCAGTCGCTTGTTTTCTTCTTCAAGTGCATCCAGTTGCTGCAGCCGCGCCAACAGCAATGGCCGCTCCTGTTTCAGCTTGTCATAGTCTTCATGGAAGCTGGTGTTGCTGAGCAGGTTTTCCGAAATCGTGGCATACATGATGCCCGGGATCGCGGCAACAACCTGGATCGGGTAGACAACCACAGACAACGCAGCCCGAATCCGGCCCATGTGTTCACCACGTTGATCCAGGCTGATCAGCGCGATGGAAAGCACGACAAAAATCACCAGTCTTGGTAGCAGAGATTGGCCGGTATTGAACGGCTTGTCTCGGCCCAGTGTTTGATCCATGCGCATCGGGGTTACCCCTGTGTTGAGCCGGCCTGTGCAGGCCTATTCATACAGGAAGACGTCGCCCAGTGTTTCCGCTTCTTCCAGGGCCCGGCCACAACCCCGGACCACGCAGGTCAGCGGGTCTTCGGTGGTAATAATGGGCAGGCTGGTTTGTTCGGCCAGCAGTCGATCCAGGTCGCGCAGCAGCGCGCCGCCGCCGGTCAATACCAGGCCTTTTTCGGCCACGTCGGCGCCCAGTTCCGGTGGCGTTTTTTCCAGTGCGGTCTTGATGGCCTGGACAATACCGATCAGGCATTCCTGCAGGGCCTCGTTCATTTCCTTGCTGGTGACCGTCAGGGTGCGCGGCACGCCGTCGGCAATGTGGCGACCCTTGATTTCCATTTCCCGGTGTTCGGAATCCTTCCAGGCGGTGGCAATGTCTTTTTTGACTTTTTCAGCCGTGGCTTCACCGATCAGCAGGCCGTACTTGCGACGAACGTAGGCGATAATGGCCTCGTCCATCTTGTCGCCGGCAATGCGCAGCGAGTGGGCGTAAACCACGCCGCCCAGGGAAATGACCCCGACTTCCGAAGTACCACCGCCGATATCCAGTACCATGGAGCCGGTCGGGTCCGCGATAGGCAGGTCAGCACCGACGGCTGCAGCCATGGGTTCCTCAATCAGGTAAACCTCGCGCGCGCCGGCGGCCATGGCGGATTCGCGGATGGCGCGGCGTTCCACCTGGGTGGAGCCGCAAGGCACGCAGATGACGATGCGCGGGCTGGGCTGGAACAGGCGATTTTCGTGAACCTTACGGATGAAATATTTCAGCATTTCTCCGGTAACCGTAAAATCGGCAATAACGCCTTCTTTCATGGGCCGGATGGCTTCGATATTGCCGGGGGTGCGGCCGAGCATGCGCTTGGCCTCCATGCCCACGGCCAGGATGGAGCGCTGGTTGCGGCCCATTCCCTGGCGAATGGCTACCACCGAGGGCTCGTTCAGCACGATTCCCCTGTCTTTGGCGTAAATCAATGTATTGGCGGTGCCCAGGTCGATGGCCAGGTCGCTGGAGAACATACCGCGAAACTTTTTGAACATGGGTGAGAAATCCTGCTGTCATCTAATTATATTAAGTGGGCCAACTCTAGCAATCCGGGCATACGGGTTCAACCAAAACTCCTATTATGATAATTTGCGCCTTTCCTCACCTATGGTGCTGATCACAATGTCGTCAAAAGCAGTTCAGTTGGGTCGTGAAGAAGTGGCGAAAATCGCTCACCTGGCCCGGCTCGAGATGAATGATAAGGAGGCCGAGGCCTATGCCGGTAGCCTGTCACAGATACTCGGGCTCATTGAGCAGATGAATGCCGTCGATACCACCGGTATTGCGCCGATGGCACACCCGCGTGATGCCGTATTGCGTTTGCGTGAAGATGTTGTGACTGAAGAAAACCAGCGAGACAGGTTTCAGGCCGTGGCCCCGGAAACGGAAAATGGCCTGTTTCTCGTTCCCAAGGTTATTGAGTGAGCGCGAACCCTATTCACGCCTGCAGGAAGCCCTGATCCATGCCGTATCGTAAAACCGTCAAGCAATTGTCCGATGCCTTGGCTGCCGGAGAACTGTCCAGTGTCGAATTGACCCGGGCCTATCTGGACCGCATAGGCGCCAACAAGGCCATTAACGCCTTCATCACTGTTGATGAGGAGCAGGCCCTGGCCCAGGCGCGCGAGGCTGATGCCCGACGCGCTGCCGGCAATGCCACCGCCATGACCGGTATCCCGGTGGCGCAGAAAGACATCTTCTGTACGGATGGCTTGTTGACCACCTGTGGCTCGAAAATCCTGTCCAATTTTGTTTCGCCCTACGACGCCACCGTCATCGCCCGGTTCAGGCAGGCCGGTGCCGTGACCCTGGGCAAGACCAACATGGACGAATTTGCCATGGGCTCATCCAACGAAACCTCGTTTTACGGAAACGTGCAAAACCCGTGGAATACGAAACTCGTGCCCGGCGGCAGTTCCGGTGGTTCCGCCGCCGCGGTGGCGGCGCGACTGGCGCCGGTTTCAACCGGTACCGATACCGGCGGCTCGATCCGGCAACCGGCGGCCTTTTGCGGTATTACCGGGCTGAAACCCAGCTACGGCCGGGTATCGCGTTTCGGCATGATTGCTTTTGCCTCCAGTCTCGACCAGGCCGGGCCGATGGCGCAAAGCGCCGAGGATGCGGCGCTGATGCTCAATGTCATGTGCGGCTTTGATGAGCGTGATTCGACCTCGCTGAACGAGGAGGTGCCCGATTTTACCACCGGCCTCGGCCATGACCTGAAAGGTCTGAAGATTGGTCTGCCGGAAGAATTTTTTGGCGATGGCCTGAACGATGAAGTGCGTGCCGCCGTGGACGCGGCCATTGCCGAGTATAAAAAGCTGGGCGCCGAGGTAGTTTCCATCAGCCTGCCCAACAGCAACCTGGCAGTACCGTGTTATTACGTGCTGGCACCGGCTGAAGCGTCGAGCAACCTGTCGCGGTTTGACGGTGTCCGGTTTGGTTACCGCGCGCCGGAATATACCGATCTCATGGATATGTACAAAAAAACCCGCGCCCAGGGCTTTGGTGCCGAGGTCAAGCGCCGCATCATGATTGGCACCTATGCCTTGTCGGCAGGCTATTACGACGCCTATTACGTCAAGGCCCAGAAACTGCGTCGATTGATTGCCGAGGACTTCAGGCAGGCGTTTGAGCAATGTGATGTAATCATGGGCCCGACCACGCCGACGACAGCTTTTGCCATTGGCGACAAGACCGATGACCCGGTGGCCATGTACCTGAACGATATTTATACCATCTCGGTCAACCTGGCCGGCCTGCCGGGCATGTCAGTTCCTGCCGGGTTTGACAGCAAGGGACTGCCTATTGGTTTGCAGATTATCGGGCCGTACCTGGCCGAAGCGAAGCTGCTCAACGTGGCGCATCAGTATCAACAAGTTACCGACTGGCATACGCGTATGCCGGCGGCGTTTGAGTGAGGTCAGGCGCATGGAATGGGAAACCGTCATCGGCCTTGAGGTGCATGTGCAGCTCACTACCCAAAGCAAGATTTTTTCCGGTGCATCCATCCGGTATGGTGCCGAACCCAATACCCAGGCCTGTGCTGTCGACCTGGGATTGCCGGGCGTATTGCCGGTGATGAACGAAAATGCCGTGCGCAAGGCGGTCAAGTTCGGCCTTGCCATCGGCGCGAAAATCAATCATCGCTCGGTATTTGCACGAAAGAATTACTTTTACCCGGACCTGCCCAAGGGCTACCAGATTTCGCAGTTCGAGCTGCCCATTGTTGATCGCGGCAGCCTGACCATCGAAGTGAACGGTGAAGAGAAGGTTATCGGTGTTACCCGCGCCCATCTTGAAGAAGATGCCGGCAAGTCATTGCACGAGGATTTTCATGGCATGACCGGCATTGATCTGAATCGCGCCGGTACGCCGTTGCTGGAAATCGTTTCCGAGCCGGATATGCGCAGCCCGCAGGAAGCTGTCGCCTATCTCAAGAAGCTGCACGAACTGGTGCGCTACCTGGAAATCTGTGATGGCAATATGCAGGAAGGTTCATTCCGCTGCGACGCCAATGTCTCGGTCAGGCCGAAAGGCCAGAAAGAATTCGGTACCCGTGCCGAGCTGAAAAATATCAACTCGTTCCGGTTCATAGAAAAGGCCATCGAGTTCGAGGTAGAGCGCCAGATCGATGTCATTGAAAACGGTGGCCAGGTTGTGCAGGAAACGCGTCTTTACGACTCGGTGAAAGACGTTACCCGTTCCATGCGCAGCAAGGAGGAAGCCAACGATTACCGGTACTTCCCTGACCCGGACCTGCCGCCCATGGATATCGATGAACGTTTTATCGAGGCTGTACGCAAGACCTTGCCGGAGCTGCCCGATGCCAAGCGTGCACGCTTTATCCGGGATTACGAGTTGTCTGAATACGATGCCGGCGTACTGACTGCCAGCCGGGATATGGCCGATTATTTTGAATCGACGGTCAAGGCCGTCGGTGGCGAAGCCAAGCTGGTAGCCAACTGGATGACAGGCGAATTGAGCGGCTACCTCAACAAGGATGGTCGCGATATTATTGATTCACCGGTAACAGCAGAAATGCTCGCCGGGCTGGTGCACCGTATTGCCGATAACACCATTTCCGGCAAGATTGCCAAGAGTGTTTTTGAGGCCATGTGGAACGGTGAGGGTGATGCCGATACGGTTATCGACAAAAGGGGTCTGAAGCAGATTACCGATACCGGCGCCATTGAAAGCCTGGTCGACGAAGTCATCGCTGCAAACCCGGAACAGGCACAACAATATCGTGATGGCCAGGAGAAACTGCTCGGTTTCTTTGTCGGCCAGATTATGAAAGCATCCGCGGGCAAGGCGAACCCCGGGCAGGTTAACCAGTTGTTGAAGCAAAAGCTCAAGGCTTAGGGCACTTCCAACACAATGCTTCAAGCAATGCAGGAGTCAAGGCATGCCACTTCGTGAAGAATTTGAATCCAGCGGCAACTGGTTGTTCCGCTGGCGCAGTTACCTGCCACTGGTGATGGTGGCACTGTTTTTTGTCTCGCTTTACGCCTACGAGTTTCCCGGTGGCAGTGAGTACCTGGCGCACATGTGGGAAGCTGTCTGTCTGGCGGTCAGTTTCTTCGGCCTGGCGGTCCGGGTCTTTACCATTGGCCACACCCCCAAGGGTACTTCCGGTCGCAATACCCGTCAGCAAGTGGCCGAAACCGTCAATACCACGGGTATTTATTCGACCGTGCGCCACCCGTTGTATGTAGGCAATTTTTTCATGATTCTCGGCCTGGCCATGTACCTGTTCCTGTGGTGGCTGGTGGTGATTTATGTGCTGGCCTTCTGGGTGTACTACGAGCGCATCATGTTTGCCGAGGAAGAGTTCCTGCGCAAAAAGTTTGGCGAACAGTATGAATCGTGGGCGAGCCGGACACCGGCGTTTATTCCGCGACTGGGAAGTTACGTCAAACCCAATTTGCCGTTTTCCCTGCGCAATGTTTTGCGCCGCGAGTACAACGGTTTTTTTGCCATCATGTTGCTGATGTTTGCCCTGGAGCTGGCCGGTGACTGGGTAGTGACCGGCAAGCTGGCCATGCAATTGCACTGGCAGGTGTTAATGGCGATAAGTGTCGCCATATGGGCAGGACTGAGGCTGCTGAAGAAATTCACCAGGGTGTTGAATGTCGACGGCCGCTAACCGGACCCTTGACGAGGCCGGGTGTTGAGTATTGCGCAACCGCCGCGCAGAAATTCGGATTCGACAATGACGTCATCTGCTACTAAAATATTGGCCTGATTCAACAATCGATTTGCAGTACTTACTTTTACCACTTTACAGGGGGGGGAGATAATGAAAGCAGGAATTGTTCGCAAACTATCCGCACTGGCACTGGCCGGACTTTTGTTCGGCTGTGGACCGGAAGGCGATGACGGCCTGGCCTACATGTCATTTGACTGGTCAACAGCAGCCCACGGCTGGACATTCACAACTACCAACGTCTCACTGCCATCCACGATCATCCGGAACTCGGAATACCAGGTACAGCCGGGCTCCTACGCCATGAGCATCTGGGGTGCGTCTGGATGCAATAGTTACTACCTGTCCTACACGATTACGGTCGACGAAGGCGACGCTGGCCCGCATCCGCTGATCGTTGGCGCGGACGGTGACGACACGTACTATGACGTGTACGTCTGGTGCTTCTCAGCGCCTGACCTCTACATTTCCGGCGAAGACGTCAATGCTCCGGAACTGCTGTCGCTCAAATCAAGCAACAATGACGTTGCCCACGAAGTCGTGGACCAGATGTCTGTTGGCGTTATGGCTGCCACGCCGGTGAAGACCATCAGCAAGGTCTCTGGTGGCTACCGCCTGGAAGCAGAAATCTACGAAGTTAAGTAATCGGCCCAGGCTTAAAGCCTGTTCCGGCAACGGCCCGCCTTCGGCGGGCCGTTTGCTTTGGTGCCCCTGAATGACTTGGCGGGCTGGCCCGACCGGCAGCGTTTGCGATCAATGCCAGATTGGCGCAAAGTAGTGCCACCACGAAATCGGGAGCGCGCCATGCTTGATCGCAAGTCCCACTGGGAGCAGGTATACCAGGACAAAAATCCGACCGAGGTCAGCTGGTTCCAGGTAAAGCCTTCAGTGTCGCTGGAGTTGATTGCCGGAACCGGTATCGACAAGCATGCATATATTATTGACGTCGGTGGTGGTGCCTCCAGTCTTGCCCGGTATCTGCACGATGCCGGTTATCACAAGCTCGCTGTTCTGGATATTTCCGCCCATTCGCTGCAATACGCACGCAAACTCATGGCCGCCCATGCTGATGAGGTGGAGTGGCTGGAGCAGGATGTGACGCAGTTTGTTCCCGGCCACGCCTATACGCTGTGGCATGATCGTGCCGTGTTTCATTTCCTGACCGAGGAAGCGGATCGCCAGCGATATGTCGATGTGCTGAGGCGCGTCCTGGCCCGGGGCGGTCATGTGATTATTGCGACCTTTGCCATAGGTGGCCCGGCCCGTTGCAGTGGCCTGGACATTGTGCAATACGATGCCGACAAGTTGCTGGCGGTATTGGGTGATGGTTTCGACCTGATGCAGCAGGTTGCCGAAGAGCATGTGACACCGAGTGGTAAAAACCAGGAGTTCCGTTATTTTTACCTGCGCTACCGTCCATGAAATCGTGCTTCAGCTGTCACTGGCTGGAGCAACAAATCCTTTCTGAATTGAAATCCTTGTGGGGCGTTTATGGCGGCATATATCGTTGTTCGTATGAAAGTGGATGACCCGGCGTTACTGAAGGCCTACCAGGCAGCCACGCCCGCGGTGATTGCGCAATACAAGGGCAGGTTTATTGTTCGGGGCGGCAAAACCGTAACGCTCGAGGGTCCGGAGGAATCACGCCGTATTGTCATTATCGAGTTCCCGACGCTGGCGGATGCCGAGGCATTTTTCCATTCCCCGGAATACGCCGAGGCACGCAAGCTTCGCGATGATGTTTCAAGCGCCGAGTTTATCGCTGTTGAAGGAATAAGTTGAAAACCGAGCTTTCAACATTTCTGGTCAGGCAAGGCAAGGAGGTCCGGGCCCGGGAATGGATGGCCGTGCTTGTTTCCCGGCAGGCAGCGTGTGTTGATACCCTGGCACGGGAGAAAATGGTCATTGAATCAGTTTTCATGCTGGAACAGGCCGGCCGGCTGTATTTGACCTGGTATTCCGTGCAAAAGCCGGGGCATGAGACACCGGTATCTTCCGGGCATGACGTTGATCGGGAACACGTGTCTTTCTGGCAGGAATGTGTTGAAGAAGAAGTTGCCGATTATCAGCACGCGGTGAGTTTTGTTCCTGGCGAGTTGAATAAAGCAATGGATAAACTTTATACCTGAAAATTATTTATCGATTTTATATCTAGACCTGGACCCAGGCGTGAAAACATTCATATACCATCTTGTTCCTGTTCGTCAGGACATGCTCAGAGACGGGCCCGATCCGGATGAAGCGTTGATAATCAGTGAGCATTTCCGGTATTTGAAACAATTGTGCGATGACGGTGTTGTACTCACCGCCGGTCGAACCGACACAGTGGATGAACATACTTTCGGTGTTGTTATACTTGAAGCTGAGTCTGAATCGATTGCCAGGGACATTATGAGGAAAGACCCGGCAACCCTGCACGGTATTATGCATGCGAGCCTGTATCCGTTTCGCCTTGCCTTGTGGTCGGATACCGGTCCTTCCGGTGTTGAATGAATTTGTCCCGCGCGGCATCTATACTGTTTCAGTATCTGCCAAATATTTATATGAATAATGAGCCGACATGAGTGAGCACCACGACATACTGGAGTCGCTGAACCGCCGGTTGACGCTGAAACAAAAGGTGCTTGCCGCCCATGAATCGGTCAAGCAACTGCTGCCGTTTATCGCCCGGATCGCGATAACGCTTTACGACCCGGAAACCCGGGTATTGAAGACGTATTTGCACAGTTCTGATGATAATGCCGACCCGCTCTCCAACTACCAGGCATTAATTGATGAAGCACCCTCTCTGAAAGCCATGCTGGACAAGGGCCTGCCGCGGGTAATCAATAATATGGTGACGCTGGAAAACGGCAAACATGAACATACCCGGCGCATTGGCCGGTTTGGCTACGCAGCCAGTTACACCTTGCCCATGTTCAGCGAGGGAGATTTTGTCGGCTTTATCTTTTTCAATTCCTCGAAACCCGATGTGCTGACTGAACCGGTGCTGGCACAACTGGATATTTTTGGCCACATGCTGGCGTTAATGGTGATCAATGAGATCAATTCCATTGATACGTTGTCCGCAGCAGTCAAAACTACCGGGAGAATCACCCATCAACGAGACCCGGAAACCGGCAGTCATCTTGATCGCATGTCGCGCTACAGTCTGCTGATTGCGCGGACCCTGTCAGGAAAATTCAGCCTGGACGATGATTATATCCAGCACCTGTTCATGTTCGCGCCGCTGCATGATATTGGCAAGGTTGTTATCCCGGATCGTGTACTTCTGAAACCCGGGCCGCTGGATGATGAAGAAGCCGTCATCATGAGAACCCACTCAACAAGGGGCAGGGAGATGATCGACGACATGATTGCCAATTTTGGAATGGAAAATATCCAGCATATCGATTTGCTCAGAAACATTGCCCACTATCATCACGAAGCGGTTAATGGCACGGGTTATCCCGCGGGACTGTCGGGATCGGCGATTCCCATTGAGGCACGAATTGTCGCCGTGGCTGATGTATTTGATGCGCTCACCAGTGAGCGCCCCTATAAAAAAGCATGGTCCAATGAAGATGCCGTCAACTTGCTGGAGCAGTTGGCCGGCGAGAAGCTTGACCGTGATTGCGTGGAGGCACTGCTGCAAAATATGGACGAAGTCTTGCGTATACAGAGCCAGTTCAGCGAAGACATTTATGGTTAACCGGGGGTCAACCAGGGTCATACCAGTTTAAACCGGGACACAAGGAGGTTGTGATGAATTATCTTGTAGCAGGAATGCTTTTATTCGTGATGTGTCATGGATTTACTGCCATGCGCAGCGCCCGCCAGGAACTGATTAACCGCATTGGCGAAATGCCTTACCGGGGCATGTATTCCGTGATTTCAATTTTTGCCATTGGATTGATTATTGTCGGCATGCGTAATGTCGAGCCGGTTTACCTGTGGACACCGCCTGGCTGGGCGCAGCAACTAACCGGCTTGATGATGATGCTCAGCTTCATCCTGGTTATCGCCAACAGGGCAAAAACCAATATCAAGCGTTATAGCCGTCACCCCATGTCGTGGGGGATTATTGCCTGGGCTATCGGCCACCTGTTCAGCAACGGCAAGCTGTCATCGTTAATTCTGTTTGGTGGTATGGCGACCTATTCACTGTTTGCCATGTGGTCGGCCGATCGTCGTGGCAAGCCGCCACGCCCGCAACCAGTGCCCTATAGTCGCGATGCAGTACTGGTCGCTATCGGCGTAGCGGTGTTTGCAGCCGTGCGGATGATTCATCCCTGAAGATTCGGAGTCTCGGCCTGGTTGGCCGGCAACCAGTCGAAGGCGATGATGCCGTCGGCAATCAATACAATCGCAATCAGCCACAGCGTATAGCGCAATGCAGCCAGGTAGGCTGCGGTGTCCATGCGACGACGCAGGCGCATGCCAATCCATAGCGACAACAGGATAGCCGGCAGTGCCCAGGCGGACAGCCCGACAATATTCCAGTCCAGTTGCCGGTTGGCGAGAAACCCGGCTACCTGGCCACTCTTGCTGATAAGAAACGTGAAGTTGAACGCGGCCACGACCAGTAACGGATTCATGCGTGTGTACAGTGCGTAGACAACAATGGCCGGCGCCATGGTATTGGTGAGTCCGCCCATCAGGCCGAGACTGGCACCGAATAACGCCATCAGCCAGCGGGGTACGTTGCGCTCGATTGCTGCCGCAGGCAGCTTGTCCGCGACCAGGTAAATCATCATAACCACGGCCAGTATCAATCTCAGCGGTTTCGGGTCGAGGCCAAACATGATCTGGGTGCCGGCGATGCTGCCGATAATGGTGAATACCGGGATCGGCCAGTAGCGAACAAAGGCTTCACGCCAGTGTTTTTCGCCGGCGATGCTGGCAATGTTAATGCTGAGCGTGGGCAACAGGGTCAGCAGCACAACGACAGGCAGCGGGTAGAGCAGGATCAGCGCGGGCGTTGAAAACATCGGGAATCCAAAGCCCAGTACGCCGTGAATAAAGGCGCCCAGTACAAGCACGGGCAGGAAAGCTAGATCCATAAGGGTTTTCGCATATTCAGTTTGTCGCTGTCCTGCTGGCTGTAAGAAATTGATAATGCGCCTGTTTTTGAGCCAGCTCAATAAATCCACAGCTTGTGGTGTGTATTGTTTTTCTTCCGTGACTGAATTTGGGGTGGCACGCGATCAATCTTCGTACAATAATGTAACAAACAAAAACCGGCGCGTATTGCAGCCGGCTTTATTCAACCACAAACAATACAGAGGGCAAGGCGTTATGAAAACTCCATTTCGACTCGTTATAGCGGCAGTATTGGCTCTGGCAGCAATACCGGGCTATGCCGCAGAATATACCATCAAGTTTTCCCACGTGGTTGCGCCCAATACACCAAAAGGCAAGGCGGCTGACCTGTTCGCCGAACTGGTGGACAAAAAGACCAAGGGCCGCGTGAAAGTGGAAGTGTTCCCCAATTCCCAGCTTTACAATGACAACAAGGTGCTGGAAGCAATGCGCCTGGAATCCAGCAAGACCACGGGTTATATGGCGGCACCGAGCCTGTCCAAGTTCGTGAAGTTCTCCGATACGCTTCAGGCCTTTGACTTGCCCTACCTGTTCAGTGACATGAATGATGTGCACAAGCTCGTGGACTCGCCGATCATGGACCGTATGACTTCCGGCCTGGACAGCAAGGGCCTGCATGCGCTGACTGTCTGGGACAATGGCATGAAAGTATTCTCCACCAAGGGCGGCGCGCCACTGAAGAAATCTCCGGCTGATTTCAAGGGCAAGAAATTCCGTATCCAGTCCTCTGATGTGGCCAGTTCCATGATTACCCACCTCGGTGGTACACCGCAGAAGTTGCCGTTCAAGGAAGTCTATACTGCACTGGCGCAGGGTGTTGTCGACGGCCAGGAAAATGCCTGGTCCAACATCTACTCAAAGAAATTCCATGAAGTTCAGGACTACATCTCCGTGTCCAATCACTCATACCTTGGCTACCTGATGGTGGTGAGCAGCGAGTTCTGGAAAGGGTTGCCGAAAGATGTGCGTGAACAGGTTTCGTCAGCCCTGAAAGAAGCCACCGCTGCCAACCGCAAGTATGCCGCAGAAGCTGATACCGAAGATCGTCAGAAGATCGAAAAAGCCGGCTATGCCAAGGTTGTCGACATGAGCAAGGCCGAACGTGCCGCCTGGCGCAAGGCCACCGAACCGGTCTGGGCCGAGTTCCGTGACAAGATTGGCGCCGACCTGATCGATGACATTAACAAGCTGCTCGGACGCTGATCGCAGATCCGCGGCTGGCTGCTTGCATTAATAATGAATAGCATAAATCGTTATATCGATGTCTTCGAGAAGTACACGATAACAGTCGGGTTCGCAGTTGCCACGCTGGTATTGTTTACCAACGTGGTACTGCGTTACGTATTCAATACCGGCCTGTTGTGGGCGCTGGAATTTGTGCAGTACGTGTTTGCCTGGGTAGTGCTGATTGGTGCCGCCCATGGCGTCAAGGTCGGCATTCATCTCGGTATTGATATCCTGCTGGAAAAACTGCCGCCTGTCTTGCGACAGACACTGCTGAGAATTGCGGTGGTTATTTGCATCGCCTTTGTTGCCATAGTCGATTACGAAGCTTTTCGGTACATGATCAGGATTTACCAGTGGGGTGATCTGACCGAAGACCTGCGTATTCCGCAGTGGATTCCGTATATCGCCATTCCATTGGGCATGACCTTGATGCTTTACCATTTCCTGGTGCTGGCCTGGGATATTTTCCGGGGCCGGCGTGACAGCATTCATGCCAGGGAATCGCACCGTAAACTGGAGGAGCTGGAGCAATGACAGTTACCCTGCTCTTTATCGGTTTGCTGCTTTTGTTGTTGATTGGCGTGCCTATCGCCATCAGCCTGGGCGCCAGCAGCCTGGCTTACGTGTTGCTGGCTACCGAGGATTCGCCGGTGGTTATCGCTCAGAAACTGTTCGATACCATGGAACACACGACGTTGCTGGCAATCCCGTTTTTCATATTGTCGTCTCATTTCCTGACCACCGGCGGTGTTTCTGCACGGCTGATCGAATTCGCCAAGTCCATGGTTGGCTGGGCGCACGGCGGACTGGCCATGGCCGGCGTTGTCGCCTGCATGTTGTTTGCCGCCATATCGGGCTCGTCACCGGCAACAGTGGTGGCCATCGGTTCGATCATGATTCCGGGCATGATTCGGGCCGGCTACACGCCGCAATACTCGGTAGGTGTAATTGCTACCGCCGGCAGCATGGGCATCCTGATTCCGCCATCCATCCCGATGATTGTCTATGCTGACGCCGTTGAAGAGTCAGTCGGCAAAATGTTTATTGCCGGTATTCTGCCGGGCTTGTTAATGGGCACGTTGCTGCTGCTGGCAACCTGGGTGACTGCACGTCGCATGAATATGCCGCGTGAACCGTGGCAGGGCGTTGGCCACTTTTTCAAATCATTTGGTCGCGCCTTTTCCGGCCTGTTTCTCATATTTATTGTCGTTGGCGGTATTTACGGCGGTGTATTTACTCCGACCGAAGCAGCAGCCGTGGCTGCCGTGTATTCGGCCTTTATTGCCTTGTTCGTACACAAGGATATGACCTTGGCTGATGTACCAAAGGTCATGCTTGATTCGGCCAAGATGACAGCGGTAATCATGTTTATTATTGCCTGCGCAATGATCTTCGCGCATGTATTGACCGAACAGCAGGTACCGCAGAATCTCTCGAAAATGGTTATCGAGCATAACCTCAGCCCATCCATGTTCCTGCTGATGGTGAACGTGATCCTCTGGTTCGCCGGTGACTTTATGGAGCCCAGTTCGATACTGCTGATCCTGTCGCCGTTGTTCCATCCTATCGCCCTGAACCTGGGTATAGATCCGATCCATCTCGGCATCATTATGACGACCAATATGGAAGTCGGCATGATTACGCCACCGGTAGGGCTTAATCTTTATGTTGCCGCCGGTCTCACCGGCATGAGTCTTGGCCAGGTCACGCGTGCCGCGCTGCCGTGGATGGCGGTATTGATTGTCGCCCTGATAATTATCACCTATGTACCCTGGTTCAGCCTGTACCTGGTCGGCCTGATGTTCTGACGAACACCAATGGATCTCGCGCTATACCAGGTAGACGCATTCGCTGATCAGGTCTTTGAAGGAAACCCGGCAGCTGTGTGCCCGCTTGATACATGGTTGCCTGATGCTGTCATGCAGGCCATTGCCGCCGAGAACAACCTCTCGGAAACAGCCTTTTTTGTTCGAGAAGCGGACAACTACCACATTCGCTGGTTCACGCCTGTTGCCGAGGTGGATTTGTGTGGCCACGCGACCCTGGCCAGTGCCCATGTCTTGTTCCATGTTACCGGGATTGACAGTGATACCATTGTATTCAACTCACGAAGTGGCGAGCTGAAAGTCAGGCAGCAGCAAGATCGACTGGAACTGGATTTTCCGGCACAACCGGGAAGTCCTCGACAATGCCCCGAGATCCTGCAGCAGGCATTTGGCCGCAAGCCGCTCATCTGCCTGCGATCGGAAGATTATATCTTTGTGCTTGAGAATGAGCAGCAGGTACTTGCGGCTGCGCCTGATATGGTCATGCTCCGTTCGCTTGACGGGCGAGGCGTAGCCATTACTGCGCCAGGACAACACCATGATTTTGTCGCGCGATTCTTTGTGCCCAAGCTCGGCGTGGATGAAGACCCGGTAACCGGTTCCATTTATACACAACTGGTTCCTTACTGGGCTGACGTATTGGGCAAGACAAAACTTGCCGCGAGACAGCTGTCCAGACGTGGCGGCAATGTTTACTGCGAACTGGCCGGTGATCGAGTCAGGATTGCCGGTGGTGCAAGACTTTATATGCAAGGAACAATATGCCTGTAGCCAGTTCGCGTTCGCAGATCCTGAACTGTACGTGGTTTGCACGGGAGCTGTATGTCGAAGCTGATTGATTTGAGCCACACCATTGAAGACGGGCTGGTTACCTACAAGGGCTTGCCGGCGCCACTGGTTTGCGATTACATGAGTCGCGAAGCATCAAGATCAATTTACAGCGAAGGCACATCATTTCATATTGGCCGTATCGATATGGTTGCCAATACCGGTACCTATCTTGATGCACCATTTCATCGCTATGAAGACGGCAAGGATGTATCCGAGTTGGCGCTTGAGTCCGTAGCCAGTCTCGACGCCATCAGGATAGTGACAGGCCCTGACGTGCCTGCGATCACTGCCGATATGCTGAAACCCGTGGATGTGAACGGCAAGGCAGTATTGATCCAGACTGACTGGTCACGACACTGGAATACCGAACAGTATTACGAAAATCATCCTTACCTTACCGAGGGCGCCGCCATATACCTGCGCGATGCCGGTGCCGTTCTTGTAGGTGTGGACACCTATAATATCGATGATATATCCGGAGGCGAACGACCGGTGCATTCGGCCTTGCTTGGCTCAGGTATTCCCATTGTAGAGCACATGTGCAACCTGGATGCCTTGCCGGCAGACGGGTTTCGTTTTTACGCGGTCCCGGTAAAAGTGAAAGGCATGGGAACGTTTCCGGTGCGCGCGTTTGCTGTCATTGATGAATAAATAGTTGGTCAAAAAACTGGGTTATTCTGATTGCCAGGAATCGCTCGAACCCAATTAAGCATATAAGAAATTACTGAAATACTGGGCGGTGTCTTTTGTTTGTTGTTCCAATTTTGCATGACGGGAGAATATATCCGGATTTTGTTTTTAAAATTGTTCAAAAGTGTGTAATTGGGACTATAATAAAATTCGTTTCAATCCCAGGTGTATTCGAAGGACCGATTCACATTTGGTTGACTATCACTACCATCCACAAGAGGAAACGGCGATGACAAAGAAAATTATAAGTACCGACCGGGTGTCCGAAACCAAAGCCGCAAAAACCGACCGAAGAAGTTTTTTGAAGACTACCGCCGCTATGGGCGCCGGTGCGGTCGTGGGCGCACCCTTTATCAGTAATGCGGAAGCAGCCAAGACCACTACCTGGAAAATACAGACTTCATGGCCAGGCGGTATCGGTCTCGATATTTTCAAGGAATGGTGTGGCAGCATCATCGAAAAGACCGGCGGCGAACTGGCGTTCAAGCCATTTGGTGCCAAGGATGTGGTCGGTGAGTTCCAGCTGTTTGATGCGGTCAAGAATGGCGTGCTCGACGCCATGAATCCGTTTACCTTGTACTGGGCCGGTCGCATGCCGGCAGCGGTGTTCCTGAGCTCCTATCCAATGGGTCTGCGTAACCCGCATGAATGGGATACGTTCTTCTACGGGCTTGGCGGCCTGGAGTTGGCGCGTGAAGCATTTTCGAAAATGGGACTGCACTATGTGGGTCCTGTGCATCATGGCCCCAATATCATTCATTCCAAGGTGCCGATTCGTTCCATTGATGATTTCCGTGGCCGAAAGATGCGCCTGCCCGGCGGCATGGTGGCAGAGCTGTTCCAGGCTGCCGGCGCCAAGACCACGTTGCTGCCCGGTTCGGAAATTTTCCCGGCCCTGGAAAAAGGCACGATTGACGTGGCCGATTACGTAGGCCCGGCCATTAACTACGCCCTGGGCTTCCACCAGGTAACAAACTATATCTCCATGGGCCCTCCGGGATTCATGTCCATTTACCAGCCGGTGGACCTCATGGACCTGACGGTGTCGCAGAAGTCGTGGAAGAAGCTGTCGAAGAAGATGCAGCAATTCGTGGAAATGGAAGTACACGTTTACTCCGACATTCATCATGCGAAAATCCAGGCGGCCGACCAGGAAGCCTGGAAGAAGTTCGAGGCTGCCGGTACACAGGTCACCCGCCTCGGCCAGGACGATGTCGAAGCCTTTACCAAGCTTGCGGTGCCTTTGTGGTTCAAGTGGGCCAACAAGGATACCTACGCAGCCAGGGCATTCAAGATCCAGCTGGATTACATGATGTCCGGATCCCTCGGTTATGCCGACAAGGCCATGATCAAGGGGCAAAAGCTGAAGTTGTAAACACTTTCCAGGCATTGATCTGCGCCTCGTCCGTCCAGGGCGTGGCGCAGATCATCGTTCTTTTGCTGTATACAGTTTTCAGCGCCCGCATAAACGAAACGCAAGACCGCTTCAGGAGTATCGGCAATGCCGGAGCTTAATTTTATTCTGCCGCACTGGCTTTATTGGGGCGGCTTGTTGTTGTTTCCCGCAGCCGCATTCTTTATTTACCGCAAGCAAATTAAACAAAAAACTATCCAGGACAAGCCGGTTTCGCTGGCGCTGGCCTATTGCCTGCTGCTGACGGGTGGCTTTGTCGGTGTTCATCGCATGTATCTCAAGAGCATGTGGGCGGTCTCGTTTATTGTTCTGTTTGTATGCATCCAGGCGGTCAATATCCAGGTGCGGGAAGTGCGCGAACAAGTATCCGGCGTGAACAATGAAACAAGAATTGCCGAGTTCAGAATCGAGAGTGCGCAGAAGGCGATAGAGGGCGGGGATGAAGATGCCCCGGAAAAGCTGGCCCGGGCACAGTCGCGACTGGCGGAAGTCAACGAGCGCCATGCCGTGATCAGCCAGACAAGCGACCGCTGGGATACCGCGGCCATGTCACTGGGATTGATTGTGTTGTTGCTGATGGCCATTGATGCCTGGCAGTTGCCGAAACTGGTCGGGAGACGCAATGAAGTCGAATCGGTTCGGGAAGAGGAGGGCTTCCGTTGTCCGGCGGTGGAATCGGAATATGATCCGGAGCAGGAGCCGTTCCGGTTCAACCGGATCGTTTCCAGGATCAACGGCATGTTCGGTGAGATGGTCGCCTACTGGTCGGTCATTGCGGTAGTTGTCTATTACTACGAAGTCGTCGCGCGATACGTATTCAATTCACCCACCAACTGGGCCCATGAATCCATGTTCCTGATGTTCGGTATGCAATACCTGCTTGCCGGGGGGTATGTTCTGCGCGAAGGCGCGCATGTCCGCGTGGACGTCATATACGGATTCTTTTCAACCCGCACCAAGGCCATTATTGATGTCGTTACGTCCTTTTTCTTTTTTATCTTCATGGCGACGCTGCTGGTAACCGGGTACATCTTTTTCAACGATTCGTTGCAGGTGAGCGAAGTTTCATTTACTGAATGGGCAGTGCAGTACTGGCCAATCAAGTTTGCCATTCCGCTTGGCGCAGTATTGTTAATGCTGCAGGGTATTGCGCAACTGGTGAAGGATATCGCCGTATTGACGGGAAATGATTCCGTCGATCTCCACACCGAAGTCAGGCCGGAGGGTTAAAACATGGGATGGGAAATTGATATCTTCTGGTTGACCATTCTGATGTTTGGTTCGCTGCTGGTGCTGTTGATGGCAGGGTTACCGCTGGCTTTCGTAACTGGCGGCCTGGCCTGTATCTTCCTGTTCCTGTTTGGTGATGCACAGATGCTCAATATACTGCCATCACGCATCTTCCCGTTGATGACCAACTACCAGCTGTCCGCCATACCCTTGTTTATATTCATGGCGTCGGTACTGGAGCGGGCCGGTATCATCGAAGAGCTTTACGATATGGTGTACAAGCTGCTCGGAGGACTGAAGGGCGGGCTTGCCATTTCAACAATTATTGCCTCAACGCTGCTGGCAGCCATGTGCGGCGTAATCGGTGCAACCGAGGTCACCATGGGCATGATTGCCTTGCCGGCCATGGTCAGGCGTAACTACCACCCGACGATTGCCTGTGGCTCGATCCTGGCTGGTGGCACCCTGGGCATCCTGATACCGCCATCAATTTTGGCAATACTGTTTGCTGTCATCGCGCAACAGTCCGTTGGCGAACTGTTCATTGGCGCTGTTGTGCCCGGGTTGATACTTTCTTTCACATATATTTTGTATGTGGCTGCAGTGACCCATTTCCGGCCTGAATACGGACCGGCGTTGCCAGTGGACGAGCGTGTCAACACCCGGGAGAAAATCCGGTTGCTGAAAAACATGTTCGCGCCACTGGCGCTGGTGACACTGGTGCTGGGTATCATTTTTGCAGGAATTGCCACGCCGGTGGAAGCGGCCGGTGTCGGCACGTTTGGTGCCCTGGTGGTGGCATCCATGCATCGTCGACTGAACCTGGAAAATATCCGTTCTGCAGCACTGACAACACTGCGTGTAACCGGCATGGTGTTATGGATCATATTTGGCGCCACTTTGTTTGTCGGTTTCTACGTGGTCAACGGCGGTCAGGAGTTTGTCAATGAAGCCATCGCCGGTACCGGCCTCGGCCCTTACGGTGTATTGGTGCTGATGATGGTTATCCTGGTGGTGCTGGGCATGTTCCTGGACTGGGTTGGCATTCTGCTGTTGGCAGTACCGATCTTTATACCGCTGTTGAAAACCATGTCCTTTGATGGTGTGTTTGGTTTGCCCGGCGTGGCACCGGAAGAACTGGCGTTGTGGTTTGGTGTTGTCTACATGGTGAACATGCAAATGTCGTTCATCAGTCCGCCGTTTGGCTATGCGCTATTCTATCTAAAGAGTGTTGCGCCTCCCGGAGTTACCATGGGCCAGATTTACCGTTCATCAATTCCGTTCCTGTTTTTGCAGGCGCTTGGACTGGCCATTTGTATTATTTTCCCCGAAGTGGTGCTGTGGCTGCCAAGGCAGGTATATGGCTAGGAAGTTGACGCAGCAAATGTTGGCCGGAAGCAGCCGGGAGAACTGACCGGGCACTGGAGCCCGCGATATGTCGAGGTGATCATGTTAACCGAACGTATTGATGTTGCGGGCCTGCAGGTTGCCAAGTCCCTGTACCAGCTGGTGAAGGACGAGATTTCCCCGGGTACCGGTATTCAATGCGATGCGGCCTGGCAAGGTTTTGCGGAAATTGTTGCCGAACTCGCGCCGCGGAATCGTGACCTGTTGCAACGACGGGCGGAACTGCAGGCGAAAATTGATGCCTGGCATTTACAGCACCGTGGCCAGGATTTCGATCCGTCAGCCTACAAGGCCTATCTTGAGAAGATTGGCTATCTCGAAGCAGAAGGCGAAGCATTCTCCATCACGACAGCTGAAGTTGACGCGGAAATTGCCACCATCGCGGGACCACAACTTGTAGTGCCGGTCAGTAACGCGCGTTACGCGCTGAATGCTGCCAACGCCCGCTGGGGCAGCCTGTTTGATGCGCTTTATGGAACTGATGTGATTCCGGAAGATGATGGCGCGCACAAGGGCGCCAGGTTTAACCCGGTTCGTGGTGCCAGGGTGATTGCCAGAGGAAAGGCGTTTCTCGACCAGGCCATACCGTTGCAAAACGGCAGTTATGTTGATGCCATTGCCTATACGCTCAGGGATGGCGAGTTGTCGGTAACCCTGTCCAGCGGCCAGCATACGGGATTACAGGATCCGTCCCAGTTTGTCGGCTATCAACAGGACAAGGAGAATATTTCTTCGCTGCTGCTGAAAAACAATAACCTGCACATCGAGATCCTGTTTAATACAGACCACCCAATACATGAGCTGCACCCCACAGGGATTCGGGATATCTACCTGGAGTCCGCAGTTACCACGATCATGGATTGTGAAGACTCTGTTGCCGCTGTTGATGCCGACGACAAGGTGAACGTGTACCGGAACTGGCTGGAATTAATGAAGGGATCGTTATCCAGTAAATTCGACAAAAAGGGCCAGGTGATAACCCGCAAGCTGAATGGCAATCGTCGTTATAGCGCACCGGATGGAAGTTTTCTGGAAATTCCTGCGCGCAGCCTGATGCTGGTTCGTAACGTTGGGCATCTAATGACAACTGATGCGGTGCTGGATGCCAATGGCAGTGAAATTTTTGAAGGCTTGCTTGATGCTTTTGTCACCTGTTACAGCGCCCTGCATGACTTGAAAGGCAACAGCCCGTACAAAAACAGCGCCAATGGAAATATATATATCGTCAAACCCAAAATGCATGGACCGCAGGAAGTGGCTTTCACGGTTGACTTGTTCGAGCGCATCGAAACGCTGTTCGGGATGAAAGAGAATACAGTCAAGCTGGGTATCATGGATGAGGAGCGACGCACCACGCTCAATCTCAAGGAATGTATTCGCGCCGCAATGTCGCGGGTTATCTTTATCAACACCGGTTTTCTGGATCGTACCGGGGACGAGATCCATACATCCATGGAAGCAGGCGCCATGATTCGCAAGAATGACATGAAGGCTTCCGCCTGGCTAAAAGCCTATGAAAACTGGAACGTGGACGTTGGCCTGGCCTGCGGCCTGGATGGCAAGGCGCAGATAGGAAAAGGTATGTGGACCATGCCGGAGCGCATGCATGACATGATGGAGGTGAAAATTTCCCATCCACTATCCGGTGCCACCACTGCCTGGGTGCCTTCACCGACAGCAGCGACGCTGCATGCGATGCATTATCACAAGGTGGATGTGTTCTCACTGCATCCGGATCTGAAACGGCGAGGGCATGCCAGTCTTGATCACCTGTTATGCATACCGCTGGCGGAATCTCCGGACTGGACTGCAGAGGAAATTCGCGAAGAGATCGATAACAATATCCAGGGCATCCTGGGTTATGTAGTGCGCTGGATTGATCAGGGCATGGGCGCATCGAAGGTGCCCGATATCAATCACATTGACCTGATGGAAGACCGCGCCACGTTGCGCATCTCCAGCCAGCATGTGGCAAACTGGCTTTACCATGGCGTAGTCAGCGAAGCGCAGGTGATGGCATCAATGCGGCGTATGGCCGAGTTTGTTGATCAGCAGAATATTGGCGCGCCCAACTACATTTGCATGGCGCCGCACTATATCAGTCTTGCATTCCAGGCCGCGCAGGACATGATTTTTCACGGCCGTCGTGCACCCAATGGCTATACCGAACCGACACTGCATCGCCGTCGCAAACAACTGAAAGCTGCGTTGCGCGGTGACCGTTAAAGGTCGTTGTTACAGCTCGATATCGTGAAAGTTGTCCACCTGGCGGTGAACAGCATTGCCATTGATTTCGGTACCGCGAACCAGCCAGGTCGTATTCATGCCGGCCTCGGCGGCGGCATCAAGTTCCTCGACTATGTCGGACAGGAACATGACCTGGTCGGCCGGCAAACCCAGTTCACCGATGATGTGTGAATAGGATGGAGCTTCGCGCTTGTGACCAATGCTGGTGTCGAAATAGCCGCTGAATAATGGCGTCAGGTCGCCGAATTCAGTGTGACTGAACAAGAGCTTTTGTGCATAGACCGAGCCCGAGGAATATACATACAGGGAAATGGCCTGGTCATGCCACTGGCGCAGGCAGTCGACCGCATCCTCGTACACGTGTCCCGTAAAATCTCCGTTCCGGTAACCGGCTTCCCAGATCAGGCCTTGCAGCGATTTCAGTGGCGTCACCTTCTTGTCTTCATCGATCCAGGCCAGCATTTGCGCCACCACGGCGTTGTCGTCGGCTGCAGTACCCATTAATTCGCGCGCATCATCCAGCAATGCACGCACCGCCGGTTCGCCGCCATGCTGCCTGACATAGTCCGGCAATTGCCTGCGCGCATAGGGAAACAATACATCCTTGACGAAGGATAATGATGATGTAGTACCTTCGATGTCAGTGACTACCGCGCGAATCATGTTCAGGCGTTACCTGTCATCTGGTCATAGCCGGGGAAGCGTTCGGCAATATCGTTGCCGGTGAAATTGCCAACCCAGCCTTCAGCCTTGGTGAAAAAACGGATGCACTTGAAGTTCGGACTGGTACCCATGTCGAACCAGTGCGTGGTATTGGCCGGAACAGAGATCAGGTCACCTTTTTCGCACAAAACGGCATAGACATGACCTTCCTTGTGCAGGTAGAACATACCGCTGCCATCAACAAAAAACCGGACTTCGAAATCATCGTGTGTATGTTCGCTGAGGAACTTGGCGCGCATTTCGGCTTTTTGCGGATGATCCGGACGCAAGGCAACAACATCAACAGCAGTGAAGCCGTAGGTGGAATTCAGGGTTTCGATATCTTTTTCGTAGGCAGCAAGCACGGCTTCCTGGTCAGCATCGTCCGCCAATGGCTGGCTGGCGTTCCAGCGTTCAAACTGTACGCCTATGGCATTGAGTCGATCAGCGATTTCCAGGTAATCCTCGAAATCCTCGTGACTGTTGGTGTTGCTGTCCCTGAATATTGTCAAACGACTCATGATTTGTTGACCTCTCTTGATTTAAGTTCACAGGCAAACAGGAATTCAAATGCTTCCAGGTGGCGCAGTGTTTCCCTGACCGTGCGTCCCCAGGTATACAAGCCGTGCCCGGCAATCAGGTAGCCGTATATGGCCGGGTGAGTGCCCATGTATTGTTCGACCGCGGCTGCCAGGCGTGGAATATCCTGGTCATTGGCAAAAATTGGAATCGTGATGCTGGTATCGTGTGTCGTGATGCCGTTGAAGGCCTTGAGCAGTTCGTAGTCCCGCAATAACAGTTCATGTTCGTGCATTCGCGATAACAATGTCGCGTTCATGGAATGCGTGTGCAGGATTGCGCCAATATTTCCATCGCGCCCGTACAGCTGGCAGTGCAACAATGTCTCGGCCGAGGGATTCTTGCCCTCATCGAGCGACTGGCCCTGCATGTTGGCACGCATGATACCCTCGCGGTTCAACTCCCCCTTGTGCCAGCCTGATACGGTAATGGCCATACTGGCGTCATCAATGCGCGCGGAAAAATTGCCGCTGGTGGCAGGCACCCAGCCGTGGCCGTGCAGTTGGTGGCCGGCGCTGATCAGTTCATCGGCAAGGTGCTGGTAAAGAGTCTGGTTCATGCAGTGATCATGTTGTCTGTGGATGGTCGATAGAATAGCGGTTCCACCGCGGGCGTAAAAGCAAAACTTGCCCGGTGGGCAAAATCCCGTGGCTTTGCAGCCCGGACCGATTCGTCGCCGCCGGCGAGATGAAGAGCGGCACCTGGCCTTGCTGCCGTGGCCGGGTAGTGCTAGTTGCGCTCAGGGCTGATGATGAGTGTACGGTCGTTTCCGTGAAAACTGTGCTGAGTATTGATAAACATGCGTCCGGGATCGGTGCCAAAATAGATTCCGCTGGCCTCAGCGCCCGGTGTCGACAGCGAGCCAAACAGTTCGACCCGGTCGGCGGTACCATTGCCGTCTGCATCGGGCCAGGCAACCCAGATATCAGAGGGGGAATTGTCTTCAACTATCCAGAGCCGGCCACCGGGGTCTGCGGCCAGGTTATCCGGTGCACGAAAGCCGGACTGGTTTGCTGATTCACCCGGCACGTTGGTGCCGGCCTTGACGAAAAATCGCACAACGGGCGCATCACCCGCGCCTATGGCCAGCACCGCATCTTCACAGGTGAGTGCCACAAAAATGGTTTGACCAATACGCTCGATGTCTTCAGGCCGACAATAGGTTGTTGCCCCGGCCTCGGCAGCGGCGCTACGGGCATCTATCCGGGCCGCATCACCGGCAACGGCCAGCCATCGACCCTTGCCGGTTTTGCCGCCGGATACCTGCAATGCCTGGAGTTGCCCTTGCTCGAGATTGCCATAGCTGTCAGGTACAAACCGATAGATAGCGCCATGCTGATACTCGTCAATGACATAGACATTGCCATGTGCATCAACTTCAATACCTTCGTGGGCCATGGAGCCAAGAGCGGGTCTGACCTTTATCCACTGGAGCTTGCCAGGGTGGTTTAGATCGGGTTTGGCTTCGTATAACAGGCCGCGCCTGGCCTCGGGGTGATCCGGGTCTGGCAGTCGTGCGTTGCCGGTTTCCTCGGCGAACAAGAGTGTGCCCCAGGGCGTCCAGACAATGCCGTCCAGTGCCTCCCAGTCTCGCCGTTGCGCGAGAACATGGCCCTTGCCGGTTGCGAGATCAATTATCGACAGGGCGCCGCCTTCGTAATCATCGATATTCTTGCCCGGCCGAACTTCGTGTGTGCGATACAGGTAGCGACCGGCGTGTTTGCCGGTTTCATTTACCGTGTTCATGTCCGGCCAGTCTGCCGCGGCCGGCCTGGTGCGCGAAAAAATGTTCAGCCGGTTTTCATCTATCAGAGTGGTTTGTCCGAATCCTTCCGGAAGCATGAATGGTTTGTCGTCCGGCAGGCTTCCCGGTGTGACCGAGTGCTTAAGCGGAACAAATGACCAGTTATCCGGTTGTGCTGCGAAAACCAGGTTGATCGACAGGGTTATGGTCAGCAAGACGAGTATTTGCCGAGAGCCGCGTAAAGCCATTAAGTATTCCTTTAAATCGTTCGTATTTATCATCGGATGATTGATCCGGTATTGCAATACTCTCGCGGCGGGATGCGACAGTTTGACGCACCCCTTTGTCAATTCAGGGGTCAGCACCTAGAATCAGGACTATGAATTACACGGTGTCACTGCCCAAGGAAAACGCCATCAATCTGCGCCGGTTGCTGTGGATGCGTATGGCGCTGTTGCCCGGTGTTGCCCTGGCAGTATGGCTGGCCGGGAATTATCTGCATGCAGAGCTGCCTGTAAATAGCATTACCGTGGTACTGGTGTGCATGGCGCTCGTTGGCCTGGCAACAATGCTGCGCCTGCGCGGACCCTGGCCGGTGAGCAAGCAGGAACTGTTTTCGCAGCTGGTGTTTGACGTGGTGGTGTTCACCATTCTTCTTTACCTGACCGGAGGTTCCACCAACCCGTTTGCACCGGCGTACCTGTTGCCGCTGGCCATGACAGTTGTGGCCTTGCCCGGCATTTATGTCTGGGCCATGTTCGCCCTGACCACGATATGTTATACGTTTTTGCTGTTTAATTTCATTCCCTTGCCCATGGCGCACAGTCATGGTTTCCAGGTGCATATCTGGGGCATGTGGGTCGGGTTTCTGTTCAGTGCCGGCCTGTTTGCCGGATTTGCTGCCAGGGTTGCGGCAACCGTTCGCGAACGTGATCGAAGCATCGCCCAAATGCGTGAGCAGCAGGCGCGCAATGAAAAAGTGATTGCTCTCGGTACGCTGGCCGCCGGCGCGGCACACGAACTGGGTACACCCCTGTCCACCATGGCGGTAATCCTGAAAGATGTACAGGCCGATGAACCGATTCCTGACAACAGTCTTGCCATTCTGAAAAACCAGTTGGGCCGGTGCAAGGAAATATTGCTGTCGCTTTCAGTGGCTGCCGGTGATCTTCGGGCCGAATCCGGCCGCAGGATGCTGGTGTCAGATTACGTGACCGGCCTGCTGGATCAGTGGCGTGAATTGCATCCCGGCCTGGTCGCGCAGGTACATAGCAGTGCAGGTGCGCCGGAGACAGCTATTGTGGTCGATCGAACACTGGACCAGGCGATACTTAATATATTGAATAACGCCGCCGATGCATCACTTGCAGACGTAGAAGTTGAAACAGACTGGAGCAACGATACCTTATTGTTCGAGGTGCGTGATCGTGGACCGGGCCTGCACAGGGACCTTGTGGACGCAGCCGGCAAGATTATTGTCAGCACCAAGCAGGAAGGCCTCGGTGTTGGTCTATATCTTAGTTACAATACACTGGAACGAATGGGCGGTGATATCCGTTTGTTCAATCGCGACGGCGGTGGCGCTGTATGCCGGATTCGGCTGCCATTGGCAAATATAAGGGCTGACCAATGACGGAAATGATTAACCCGGGCGAGAACCCGAGCTTGTTGATAGTAGACGACGATGAAACGTTTTGTGCAGTGCTGGCGCAGGCTTTTGAGCGTCGCGGCTACGAGGTCAGGCTGGCGCATGATGTTGACCAGGGCATTGCCCTGGCCCGGCAAGAAAGCCCGGAATTTGCCATAGTCGATCTGCGCATGCCCGGTGAATCAGGGCTGGTATTGGTATCAGCGCTCAAGCAGGCCGACGAAAATACCCGTATCGTGGTATTGAGTGGCTATGCTTCTATAACAACGGCGGTTGAGGCCATCAAGCTCGGTGCTACCCATTACCTGTCCAAGCCTGCTGATGCCGATGAGATTGAGGCAGCGTTCTTCAAGGATGAGGGCGACAGTTCCGTTGATGTCAGCAACCGGCCGCTGTCGGTTCAGCGCCTGGAGTGGGAACATATCCAGAAAGTTCTGGGCGAGTGTGACGGCAATATTTCAGAAACTGCGCGGCGTCTGAACATGCACCGTCGAACATTGCAGAGAAAACTGGCCAAGCACCCGGTCAAGAGCTGAGCACCACGTCCCGTGCCGGGTCGCTACACCGCGCCGGCTTGACTCATTCCCTTTTCGGTTGCAAGGGTATTCGCTTGGCCTGATGGCCGGCATTGGCCATAATGGCGACCCCGAAACCAACAAACAGAATTGTGATGAGCGGCCGCGCCTTAAAAACCGAAGAATATTTTATTGACAAGGAACCTTACTACGAGCCTATTGGCGATGAAGTGGAGGTGTTCGAGGCCGCTTACCGGCAAGGCTTGCCGGTATTGCTCAAGGGGCCAACCGGTTGCGGTAAAACCCGGTTCATTGAACATATGGCCTGGCGTCTCAAGAAGCCACTGATAACCGTATCCTGTCATGACGACCTGACGGCATCAGACCTTGTGGGTCGATATCTGGTTAAGGGTGGCGAGACTGTATGGGTGGACGGCCCCTTGGCCCGGTCAGTAAGAAACGGCGCACTTTGTTATCTTGACGAGATAGTGGAAGCACGAAAGGACACCACGGTGGTGATCCATCCGCTCGCCGACGACAGGCGCGTCCTGCCCATTGAAAAGCTCGGCGAAATCCTCGAGGCGCCCCCGGAGTTTTGCCTGGCGATTTCCTATAACCCCGGCTACCAGAGTGTACTCAAGGACCTCAAGCAGAGCACACGACAACGATTTGTAGCCCTTGAGTTTGATTATCCATCGCCGCAGCTGGAAACCAACATCCTGGTCAAGGAGACCGGAATCAGTCACGAACTGGCAGCAAGCCTGGTCAAATTCGCCGGCATGACACGCAATCTCAAGGGTAGCGGCCTGGAAGAGGGCGCCAGTACCCGCTTGCTGGTACACGCAGGCCGGTTGATGGCTGATGGCATTTCACCCACAACCGCCTGCCGCTCAGCGGTGGCGCAGGCGTTGACGGACGATCCCGAGATGTTGTCAGCCATCAATGAATTGTCTTCATCATTGTTCTGATTGAAGTGAGCTCATTGTGACTGCCGGGGCGTCGCTGCACTACAAAGAAATTGTCGACCGCCTGAACCGGTGTCTCGAGGTGGAATTCTCGTTTCTGCGCGTCGAGGAGCCCGCCGAAGTCCTGGCATCATTGCCCCAGTCCGAGTGCAGCTATGTTCTTGGTTGGGTCGAGCGAATCGCCAGTACCAATATTCAGCTGGCTTTCCAGTTCATTACTCTTGCCATTGAAGCCATGGACCGGCTTGACCGACACACCATCGAGGCGTGGGCGCTGCACGCAATGGACATGTATGACCAGCAGGGACTGCATCCGGCACTCTCCGTCATCAAGAGTGTTGACAAGTTTATTCAGCAGAGTCGTGAGCGTGCGGTCGGCGCAGTACTGGAAGATGTGCGCGGCGTGCTGCTGCATTTTGTTCATGGCTTGTCCGGACGCCCGTTGAAAATTGATGAAGCCGACAAGGCGCATACCGATACGGAAACGATTTATCTCCCGCCGCTGCTGGCGCATTTCAGCGAGCGCGATGAAAATTTCCAGCTGTACAAGGCGATGGCAGCGTTTCACTGGGCGCAGGCCCGTTTCGGCACATTCCGTATTGATCTTGATGTGTTGCAGCATGGCGGCGACGAGTTGCTGACGTTGTTCATGCGTCTGGAGGCGGAGCGAATCGAGACATGCCTTGCGCGAGAGCTGCCCGGCCTGTACCGGCGCATGCAGACTATGGTCGATATTGAGAATGACCCCGTAGTTGCCGACAACTGGAAATTGCTGTCACGACCCCTGCATCAGGCTGATGCTTCGGCGAAGGACAGTCTCGGGCTGGCCCGACAGCATGCCGGTCGCGTGTCATGGCCATCACAACCGTATTATCACGGTGTAATCAATATCGATCTTGTCCGGGAGGTCATGGCCGAACGGCAGTTCAGGGAAAAGGCTGTTCTGCGAACTGCCCTGTTTGATATTGCCAGGGACCTGAAACCGGACAGCGAACCGCAATCAATGGACTTCAAGGCTGGCGCGAAACATTCTGATGCCACCTTGCAGGAACTGCGCATCGAACTGTCGCTTGATGATGTTCCAATCGCGGTGCCGGAAAGTATCAAGGGAGTAATGACCTCAATCGTTCAGGATCTTGGCGAACTTCCCGATGATTACCTGCAGCCGGCAGGTCCGGGTGAATATGATCCGTCGCTGTTCAGGGAAAAGGAAGCCGACCCGGACGAGGTTTGGCAGGGCACTTATCATGAAGAGGGTGCGTGGCTGTACAACGAATGGGATTACAAGCGCCAACATTACCGCAAGAACTGGTGCGCGGTCCGGGAAAAATCCGTCAAGCCTGTCTACGACAGCTTTGTAGGCGATACACTGCTGAAGTACCGCGGTTTGCTAAAACATTTGCGCCGTAGTTTTGAAGCCATGCGAGACGAGGACCATTTGCTCAAGCGACAGACTTATGGAGATGACATTGATATCGATGCCCTGGTGGAGGCCATGGCCGAGTCATCGGATGGTAGCGAGATGAGCGACCGGGTGTTTACCCGCATGCATCGAAACGAACGTAACATTGCTGTTGTCTTTATGGTTGATATGAGCGGCTCCACGCGCGGCTGGATCAACGAGGCGGAACGGGAATCATTATTGTTACTGTGCGAGACGCTCGAATTACTCGGGGATCGTTACGCTATTTACGGTTTTTCGGGCATGGCGCGCAAGCGTTGCGAGCTGTATCACATCAAGCATTTTGATGAGATCTATGACAGCGAAGTCCGGGCCCGCATCAGCGGCATTGAGCCGCAGGATTACACACGCATGGGGTTTGCCATACGCCACCTGACTCGTGTGCTTTCCGAAGTTGAAGCCAATACCCGCGTATTGATTACACTGTCTGATGGCAAGCCCGACGACTATGACAGTTATCGTGGCCAGTACGGCATTGAAGATACGCGCCGGGCGCTGGTAGAGGCAAGGCGTGAAGGCATCCATCCCTATTGCATCACTATCGACACTGAGGCCAGGGACTATTTGCCATACATGTACGGTGATGCCGCCTATACTGTAATTGATGAAGTCAGGAAGCTGCCGCTGAAGGTGTCGGATATCTATCGGCGCCTGACCAGCTAGGGCGGATGATTTCCAGAGCAGATTATCTTCCCGGGTCCGGCAGTTTTTCAAATCTGTGCTAGAGTTATAAACATGTAATCCAACCGGGATATTGGCATTGCCATGATCGATGCGCCGGAAAAAAACAACAATGATTCCGCTGAGGCAGGACTTGGGCTTGGAGAGTGGTTGAGGCAGGTTGATTTTTCTGACCTGGCCGGCAGCTCCATTCATTCACAGGATTTCAGTGGTTCACGAGCCGAGTTTATCAGCCTCAGGGTTCGCCTGTTTTCACTGGTGTTCGCGGTGCTGGCTGTTTTGTGGGTACCGGTAGACATGATGACTGTTCCGCCCGAGTCGCTTGGTACCATGCTGGTACTTCGCGGCATCTACGCTGGTGCGTACTTTTTGCTTGGCAGTATCGGTCATGGTATGCAGAGCCTGGTCTGGGCGCAGATCAGGCTCGCCGTTTTTGTTATCGTTGCCTGCCTGTTTTACGGGTTTTCGCGGATTGAATTATCAAGCAGTGCTTCCTATGAAGGCATTCTTGTCGGCTATTCATTCCTGCCCTACCTGACCATCGCATTCCTGGCCATATTCCCGCTGACGTTTTTTGAAGGCCTGCGTCATGCGGCGCTGGTGCTCGTGACATTTGTTGGTACTGAACTGCTTTTCGGTGGCTCACTGACACTGTCAAGGCTTGGTGATATCTGGCTGCTGCTGTTGCTGGCGGGTATCGCGGCCTGGACGCAATTATCCCAGCTACAGATGCTGCTCAGACTCTATCGTGAAGCCAGTCATGATGCCTTGACCGGTTTGGCCAACCGTCGGGTATTAAACAAATGGCTGGCGATGGAAATTCCCAAGGCCAGGCAACAGGCGCGACCATTATCAGTGCTGTTGTTTGATCTGGATCATTTCAAGCGCATCAATGATACGTGGGGACACCTGGTGGGCGACAGGGTGCTGAAAACCTTTGCCAGGTTGCTGAGGCGCGACCTGTCTTCGTCAAGCAGCTTCATCAGTCGTTATGGCGGCGAGGAGTTCCTGGTGGTGTTGCCGGGCTGCGAAGAGCCGCGAGCCCGGATGCTGGCCGAGAAGATCCGGCAGAACTGTGATTCACTCAAGATCATGGCATCGTCGTCCAGGCAGTTTGGCGTTACGGTGAGTATTGGTGTGGCATCACTCGGGAAGCAGGATACCGCTGACAGCCTGATGAGCCGGGCAGATGATGCCTTGTACGCGGCCAAGTCTGGCGGCAGAAACCAGGTGGTGCTGGCAACAGCTGCCGTCGGATAGGTTGCGCCGGCTTGACTAACTGTTGCCCGCAAGTAACCGGTCAGTTTCGTTCAGGATCGCACGACGCCTGAATACAAAATGCCAACGGCTGCCACCGAGCTGGCGCCACAACCAGGCTGCGCGAATACCCGCCAGCAGGGTCGCGCGAATCCTGTCGGCGATGGCTGTAGCGTTCAGGTAACCGGGTTCACCGTGAACAATAATACGCGGCATCATTGTACTTATGGTATGCAGGTACAGATCCGCCAGCTTGGCGATAATGTTGTTGTGCATGACCGCCGGCCCGGATTCATTTTTAAAGAATTCTGCCTGTTCGCTGATAGTATCGATGCCTTCAGCCAGTGCGGATAACAGTGGTTTGTGTTTCCGTAATTTCAGTGCAAGCGCTATAAGGCTCATGACATAGCGTGCCATTTCCATGTCTTCAGATGTGCCTTCGCCGTTAAAGCGTTCCTTGATGTCCTGCAATCCAAGGCGCAGGCTCCCTTGTTCGGGTTTGTATATCTCTGACGGCGACATCGGGCCGGTGACCAGTATGCTGCCAAGACTGGTTTCCAGTGCCTGGTTGTCAGCGCGACCATGTCGAGCCAGTTGCTGAACCAGCCGGGCAGACTGAAATACGGCAGCCAGGGCAATAACTTGCTGGCGAAGCGGAGAGGTGTTCATGGCCCGGGGGTCTTCAGGCGTTTTTCATACAGCTACGTTCAACTTCAGCTTCACGAATACCATCAACGGACTCTGCTGCGTTCTTGATCATGGCAACAATTTCGTCTGCGCGTGGGCACATGGGGGTGGTTAGCTGGATTTCGAGATGCACATAATCGCCAGCTATATCCACTTCCTGTATGAAGCCCAGTTCGACAACATTGCGGTTAAGCTCGGGATCCATAACCGTTGACAGGGCTTCGAGAATATCGTTTTCAGAAACAGTCATTACCTTGGGTCCTGTGAATTTTCTCCAGTTTAGCAACTTAACGGACCGGTACCAAAGGTAAAGTTATGTTATACCTGAGTGCCGCACAGGGTTTATTGCGTTACCATTATTATCGAACGGCGTTCTGCCACAGTTCTGCGGCAGCCAGGCCGATAAAGGCTGTGTCGAGGAAATCCAGGGAATGATGAGACAAGCTGATACAAGACGGAAGCTCGGGCTGGTGCTGTCCGGCGGCGGTGCCCGCGCGGCCTACCAGGTGGGCGTGCTCAAGGCCATTTCAGAATGCCTGCCAAAGGATGCGCCAAACCCGTTCCAGGTAATTTGTGGTACGTCCGCAGGGGCGATTAACTCTGCAGCCCTGGCTATTTACGCCGAGCGATTCCCGGAAGCTGTGCAACGTCTGCTGCGAGTCTGGCGTAATTTCCGGGTGGACAAGGTGTTTCGCGCGGACCTTCCCGGCATTGTCAAAACCGGCGCTCACTGGCTGCTGGCCATGATGGCGGGCGGACTGGGCAAGCGCAACCCGGTTTCGCTGTTTGACCGAGCGCCGCTACGTACGCTGCTCCAGCACTATATGCCCTGCGACCGCATCAACCGGTCACTTGAGGCCGGCGCGTTGGATGCGTTGGGCATAACTGCCTCGGGATACAATTCCGGCCAATCGGTAACTTTCTTCCAGGGTACCGAGGGTATTGATAGCTGGAACCGGGCCAGTCGCCTCGGTTTTCGGACGGATATCACCATTGATCACCTGATGGCCTCATCTGCCATACCATTCGTGTTTGCCGCCGAGAAGCTCAATCGGGAGTATTTTGGCGATGGTTCGATGCGCCAGTCAGCGCCGCTGAGCCCGGCGCTGCATATGGGTGCCGAACGCATCCTGGTAATCGGTGTCACCAACCACCGTATTAGCGTCGAACGCAATGCTGATCCTGGATACCCAACCCTGGCAGAAATCGGTGGTCACATCATGAACAGCATCTTTCTCGATGGCCTGCAAGCGGACCTGGAGCGACTCAACCGGATAAACGACACCCTTGCCCGGATACCCTCCCGCCAGCTGGAAGAACCCGGTGTGCGTCTTCGTCACGTAGAGTCATTGGTGATATCACCCAGTGAGGATTTGCAGAAAATCGCCGAAAAGCACATGCATCACCTGCCGTGGACGGTGCGTTTTTTCCTGCGTGGCCTCGGTGCTTTGAATCGCAACGGTTCGAGCCTGGTCAGTTACCTGCTGTTCGAAAAGTCTTATTGCCGTGAACTGATCGCCCTGGGCTACGATGATGCCATGCGCCAGCGTGAGCGGCTGATACAGTTTGTTTGCCAGCCAGGGCCGGATACCCGATAAACCGGGGTCGAAGTGGCTGATTTTTTCCGGGTTAATGACCTTTATTGTCATGGGGTATAACCTGGCTGACCAAAATATCACTTAAATCAATGCGTTAACTTTTGGTATAGTTCCTGCAAGGTGATCCAGGGAATGGGGTAATGGTGACCGGGTCAAGACCGACACTGCTTCCCTGAACAATAAAAACTATCTGACAAGGAACAAAGGGGAATCAGTGTCTCGGGTTCTGATTGTCGAGCAGTCGGCAACATTGCGACGCGGGCTGGAGCGCCAGCTCGAACGTTACGCGCATGACGTGGTCAGTGTGGATTGCTATGCAGATGCGACTCATGTGCTAAAGGACGATCACGCGGGCAGTTTTCGCGCGGTATTTGTCGGTTTTAACGACCACGATGACGATGGCTTGAAGCTGTTCCAGGAGGTCCTGGAATACCCGCTTTTTGCCGGCGTGGCGTTGCTGGTTCTTAGCCACGAAAAATCCCGACGCATCTTCGAATGGACGGCGCGAAGACCTCATAGCGGCATGCTCTTGTGGGATGAAACTGAGGATCTCATTGAAAGTGTCAGGCAGCTGGGGCGTGGCCTGGATGGCGAGCCACTTCAGGCGGCACCATTAGTGACCCGCGTGCTGTTGGTGGATGACTCAAAAACATCGCGGAAAAAGTTCAGCCATATTCTGCAATCCAATGGCTACATCGTTACCACCGCGGAAAACAGCAGCCAGGGACTGCAGGCAGCGCTGACAGGTGAATTTGACCTGGCTATTGTTGATTATTTTATGCCTGATGGTAATGGCGATGAGCTGTGCCGGGAGTTTGCCCGGCATGCCCGGACCAGGGATCTGCACGTCGCCATCCTGACCGGCAGCTATCTTGACGAGCTGATTCATGACAGCCTGGCAGCAGGTGCTGTGGAATGTATGTTCAAGAATGAGCCAGAGGCGCTTATTCTTGCCCGTGTCGCAACCTTGGCGCACGCCGCCCAGGCGCGAAAGGCCGCCAATTCGGAGCGTCGTCGCCTCGAGGGAATTCTGAACTCGGTCAGCGATGGTGTCTACGGGGTTGATAACCAGGGAATAATCAGCTTTATCAACCCGGCAGCGCTGGAGATTCTCGGGTATCCGAAGGGAGCCGCCCTGGTCGGTACGAAGGCGCACAGCCTGTTCCATCACTCACATATTGACGGCAAGCCAAATCTCCCGGAAACCTGTTTCCTGCAGCAGGCCTACGAGACCGGCGACAACCTGGAATCCTGGGAAACCGTGTTCTGGAACGCAAGCGGCCAGGCCATAGATGTAGAGTGTGGCATTCAGCCGCTGTATATCGACGGTGATTTACAGGGCAGCGTGGTTGTATTCCGGGATATTGTTGAACGCAAGTTGTTCGAGCGTGAATTGTTGTGGCAGGCCAACCATGATCCGTTGACCGAGCTTTATAACCGGAACTACTTCGAGGATGAGCTGCGACACGAAGTGGCGAGGCGGCAGCGCAGCGATGAGCTGAGTGCGCTGTTGTATATTGATCTTGATCAGTTCAAGTATGTTAATGACACCGCCGGCCATGCAGCCGGTGATGAACTGCTGGTCGAGATCAGTCACCTGTTGCGGGCGCGCCTGCGCGACACGGATTTGCTGGCCCGCCTGGGCGGCGATGAATTTGCCATTATCGCCAGGAATATCGACCGCGAATCCGTAGCTGCTGTAGCCGAATCATTCCGTATTGTGCTGGAAAATTACAACTTTGTTCATGGCGGCAGGCAATTCAGTGTGCACGGCAGCATAGGTGTAAGTCTTGTTGACAGGGCTACGCCTGATGCAGCGGAGGTAATGGCGCGTGCCGATATCGCCTGTTACCTGGCCAAGACTGCCGGCCGCAACCAGGTTCATGTATTTGAACCGGATCGGGATGAAGACAGTGTTGTCAGCATCGACATGGGCTGGTCGGAACGACTGCAGACAGCAGTGGAACAGGACAGGTTTGTTCTTCATTATCAACCGGTGACAGCGACAGACCCGGATAAACATGATGATCCTGATTGTTTTGAAGTATTGCTGCGTTACCGGGATGATCGTGGTGCACTCGTCAGGCCAAATGCGTTTCTGCCAACCGCCGAGCGACTTGGATTAATGTCCCGTATTGATCGGTGGGTGTTGTCTGATGCGATCAGGAGCCTGGCCGATGCGCAAGCCGGAGGCAACGATTCAATGCTCAGCGTAAACCTGTCTGCAGAAAGTATTCGAGATGCGAACCTGGTTGATTACGTGACCGGACTGATTAGGGAGTATGGCGCCGATCCGTCACGGCTCGTACTCGAGCTTGCCGAAGCATCTGCCATTGAAAATATTGAGCTGGCAAGACAGGTGATGATAAAACTGAACCGGCTGGGTTGCCGATTTGCGCTGGATGATTTTGGTTCCGGCTTCAGCTCGTTTCACCATCTCAAGCATCTACCGGTCAGCTATATCAAGATTGACGGACATCATGTCAGGAGCATCGCAAGAGATGCATCGGACCGGGTTGTCGTCAAAACCATTAACGATATTGCCAAGGGTTTTGGCAAGAAGACCGTGGCCAAGTACGTTGAATCTGAAGCCGTGCTGAAGCTGGTTACGGAAATGGGCGTGGATTTTGTCCAGGGATTTCATGTTGGTGCCCCGCTTGAACACTTGCCTCGCAAGGTTCCGGATACCGAGCCCCGGGACTGAAGTAACATTGGGTTGTCAGGAGCCGGTCACGCCGGTTTGACGGGCGAATAGAATGGATACCCATGATAAAGACTGAAGCTAGTGGACGATGCCTTTGTGGCGCAGTGATTTTTTCGGCGGCCCTTCCGTCAAACTGGGTCGCACACTGCCATTGCAGCCTGTGTCGCGCGGCGCATGGCGCCGCATTCGTTACCTGGGTAAGCGTTGATGCTGTCGGCACAGCGATCAGCGATCAGTCCGGACAGCTCCGCTGGTATCAATCCACAACAGGTGCAGAACGTGGATTCTGCAGTCGCTGCGGCAGCAGCCTGTTCTTTCGTTCTGTCAACTGGCCTGGAGAGCTGCATATCGCGCTGGCCAATTTCACTGAGGCGGTGGATCGTCTTCCCCAGGTGCACGCCCATTATGACACCCACGTGGACTGGTTTGCGGTGAACGATGAGTTGCCCAAAAAGTCCTGATTGGCGCCGGGATCGAGCGCTTAAAAAGGAATTGTCGTGGCTAAACAACTGGACCGCTTGATGAGAAGCCGATTGATCTTGTTGCCAGGCAAAAAATAAATTGTCAGTACCGCTTCGGCTGATAGCCGGATAAACATCCCGCCGAATGGCCTGGATAGCCCGAGGGCGATCAACAACAACCGCGCCACCTGGCTTAACCTTGCCGGAAGTGGCAACAAACCAGCGGCCCATGTTCGAGTTGATCCCCGCATGACCCTGATGGTTGCCGCCTTTGACGACGAGCACCTGGTATTGCGCTTGTATCGCAAGGCCGGGGCAGTTCATCCGGATAACAACGACTGGAACGAATTGTATGCGCGGTCCACGCCGGCAACAGGCGTACGGCAGTTTTTGATATGGATTTGGGGCTTGTACAGAGGTCACGCGGCTTTGGCGTGCCGTATTTTGACTATGCCGGGGATCGGGGCTATTGGTCGACTGGGCAGAAATAAAGGCAGGCAGGGAGTTATGGGAGACTGGCAACAGAAAAACGGTTTCCCTATTGATGGCCTGGTTCCCGGGACAGGTTCCCCGGACTCCCAGGCGCCCGGAACATGACCGGTTGTGGAGAGATGGCTATCGACAACCGGTCAGAACGATCTCGTGATTACGACGATATGGCGACGCTGAACGAACTCGTGTTTATCAACACGTGCGCGTATATGCTGGCGGCATAACCCAGGGCAATCACGGGTGTCCATTTCAGGTGACTGAAGAACGTGTACTTGCCCCGCGCCTGACCCATGAGCGCTACGCCCGCTGCCGAGCCTATTGAAAGCATGCTTCCGCCCACTCCTGCTGTAAGAGTGACCAGCAGCCAGTCACCCTGGGACATGGCCGGGTTCATGGCCAGTACCGCGAACATGACCGGGATGTTGTCAACAATGGCGGACAGGATACCAACCATGATGTTTGAGAACATTGGACCCATATTGACGTACATACTCTCCGAGATCATGGCCAGGTAACCGATAAAACCCAGGCCACCGACACAGAGTACAACGCCGTAGAAGAACAGCAACGTATCCCATTCGGCCCGGGCCAGCCTTCGGAATACATCGAATGGCTCTTTGCTGTCGACACGTATTGGCATTACATCACCGGCCTGCCCATAGCTTTCGTTTTCATCAGGCACGCGGATGTGGGTTTTTTTCAGGTAGTAGCCGAAAAACTTGAGATAGGCCAGGCCGGTCATCATGCCCAGCATTGGCGGCAGGTGCAGGAAGTTGTGAAAACTGACTGCCGTGGCAATGGTGGCGACAAACAGGAGCATAATGGTTATCGCGCCGCGCTTCATCAATACCGTCTCGTTAGTGGCTGCCGGTGATTCATCAGGTACGGCAAAATGCATGAACGCTGCGGGAACAACATAGTTAATGACAGACGGGACAAACAACAGGAAGAAGGTCCAGAAATCCAGGATACCTTTTTGCCAGACCATGAGTGTCGTGATGTCACCGAAAGGACTGAATGCACCACCGGCGTTGGCGGCAACAACAATATTGATACAGGCCAGTGCGACAAAACGATTATTGTCCTTGCCGACCGCCAGTACTACCGCACACATGACCAGTGCCGTGGTCAGGTTATCGATAATCGGTGACAGGAAAAATGCCAGTATGCCGGTCAGCCAGAACAGCTTGCGGTAGCCAAATCCCCGGCTGACCAGTCGTGCGCGCAAGGCTTCAAATATATTGCGCTCATCCATGGCGTTGACATAGGTCATGGCAGCCAACAGGAACAGGAACAGTTCGGCAAATTCCAGAAGGTTATGGCGTAATGCCTGTTCAACCGTGTGATTAATCCCCTTTTGTGCATAGACATAGGCAATAATCGCCCAGATGATACCGGCGGCAAGAATGACCGGTTTGGATTTGCGCAAATGGGTAAATTCTTCGGCCATGACAACGAGGTAGGCCAGCACAAAAATGGCGATGGCGATGTAACCCACGTTGTGAGAGGTCAGGTCAAGCCGGTTTTCCACGGCTCCTGCTGCCAGTGCCGAAACCGGCAGCAGTCCGGCAATAAACAGGGATGTCGACCGCAATACCAGGCCGGTGATTCGTTTGAAACCGCTTGTCATTGTTCTCTCCAGAAATACTTCACCAAAAATCCGCTGAAAGGGTAGCGATTAGATGGTGGCGCGGTCAACAGGTTTCGGGGTGGTGCTGTATGGGTTGCCGGCGTGCATCAGGCGTACATAATAAGTATGCCGCCGACAACAGATTGTACGGCAGGCCGGGTCATGCCCCGTCAGACGCGGTCAACACCACTCCTGTCCAGCACAAAATCCAGCCATTGCGACGTCAAGGACTCCTGCATGCGGTTCTGGGAAATGCGTTCGTCCAGCGCATCCAGGTCGACAATATCCAGTGGTTCATCGTGCCAGGAGCAGGCAAACACCGCCTTGGTGCGCTGGCCGGTAGCCGGGTCAAGTTGCCATTGCAGGCATTGTGAGCACACGCCCTTGAGCATGCATTGCATGGTGCTGTAAATGGAGCCGGTGGTTTTGAACGATTCGGCAAAATAGGGTTTCAGTTCGTTGTGTCGCGCCTTGTTGAGTTGCTTCAGCAAAACATTGCTGGCAGTAATCTGTACATGCGTGATGCTGCCCAGCGGAACCGGCGCATTGCCATCATGCAATTCGCCCCGTGCGTACTGTAACAATGCTTCGGTAATATCACCGGTAACAGAGCTGTCCTGGTCGCGACGCATAACCGCCGGCTCACCCTTGTCCGTTACCACCAGCAGCGCATCACTGGCCGCTTCCAGATCGTCAAGGCAGAACAGGTCAGCCGCGGTTGGCAGGTTTAATGCCAGCAGGACCTTGTTATCCCTGGCCCGGAACGCCGGGCCCAGTGAGCGTGCGGCCGCCGCAGCCAGCCAGTCGCCGACAATCAGTACGGCTTCATTTTCCGGAATCATGGTGCCGTTACCACTTGGGCCCATGAGCACAAGTGGTTCACCGGGTTTGAACGTGGATACCAGTCGTGAACTGGCGCCACGATCGCGAACAATGACTGAAATCGTACCCCTGTCTGCATCCACCTTTGAACCGGTGAGCGGCAAGGTCTCGGTCTGCAGTCGCGTGGCTTCAACCTTGGCGGCGACGGTTTCATAGTTTTGCAGCCGGAACACCTGCGCCGGTTTGTAACGACTGGCGGCAAGCGGGGCCTTGATCACAAGCTCGACCGCATCATGCGTCAGCCTCGTTACGGAAACCACCCGCGCCTGCAGCTTGTCGGTAATGTCGGCACGGAAGTTTTCGTATGCGGACAGCTCTCCTGCCTGATTCGCGCGATCACCAAAGGATTCAACTATCTTTGGATAGATGCGTTGACCGGATGTGACCGCCTTGACCACGTTGCCGGCGAAATCGGGGTGGGTGTCACCTATATAGGTGACGCGCCTGCCATCGTTGTCATAAGAGGTAAACGGCCCGAAGCCATCCTGCTTGCAATGCTGCACGGGTTCGACTGCTCGTAGTGCGCCATCAGCGAACACATGGGGCTTGTACTTCATGCTGTCGACTTCCATCGACCGGTGCTCGAAGAAGTAGGCAATATTGGGACGGGCACCGGTGGCCACGAGGATGCAGCGCGCCGGCATCAGTATTTCTTCCCCGGTGCTTTCCAGCTTTCCGTTCTCATCAAGTTGCATACGTTCACAGGCCAGTGCTTCCACCTGGCCGTATTGATCCAGTTTCGCTGCCGTCGGGCTCATGCATTCGGCGTAATACACACCTTCTTCCATGGCCTTGATGACTTCTTCATGGTTGCGGGTATAGGCCGGCGACTGGCTCATGGGTCGACGGTAGACAATGCTGACGCCGCCCCAGTTGTCGATGAGTTTCTGCAAGTCCGGTTGTTCGCCTGCGGCGTTGGCGCGTTGACGTTCCGCGCGTAACTGGCGGCCATGCTCAAGGTGTTCATCAAGCACTTCCAGCTCGGCCGGCCCCAGGGCGGCACGAACCGATTTTTCGTCCTTGGCTGCAACCAGGGTTTCATAGCGTGCGAGTGTTTTTTCAATTTGCACCAGGTAGTAGGCGCGTACTTCGGTTGCCGCATCGACGCCGGTGAGGCCGCCGCCAATGACCACGGCCGGTAACCTGACCTGCAGGTTAGCCAGGCTATCCGCGCGGGCGGCACCTGTTAACTGTAGCGCCATCAGGAAGTCGGCCGCCATGCGCATGCCTGGTGCCAGTGACCCGGGTATGGGCAGGGGTTGCGGCAGACCGGCACCGACAGCAATGGCAACATGATCAAATCCCAGTTCCCAGATGGTTTCGAGCGTCAGCGTGCCGCCAAAGCGTACACCACCAAAGACCTGGAACAGCTTGCGTCGCATCAGGCTGATGTAGATTAGTTTCAGGAAATTCTTGTCCCAGCGTACGGTGATGCCGTATTCAGCAACGCCACCGAAGCCGGACATGATGCGCTCACCCAGCGCTTCTTCCAGTTCGTTGTAGTTGTAGATTGGCTGGTTGATCAAGTGCTGCGGCAGTGGCTCAATCTTCAGGCCATCAATGCCCACTACGGCAAAACCTTCAAGGGTAAGGTGGTGAGACAGCGTGAACCCGGCCGGGCCCATGCCGGCCACCAGGACTTTCAGTCCGTTGTAGGGCTTGGGCAGCCATTGCCTGTTACGCAGCGGGTTCCAGCGTGTCAGCAGGTCATAGATTTCCACGCCCCAAGGCAGTTGCAGCACGTCAGTCAATACGCGGGTTTCAATCTCGGGAATGTTTACCGGTTGTTGCTTCTGGTAGATGCATGCCTTCATACAATCATTGCAGATGCGGTGGCCGGTAGCCGGGCACATGGGGTTATCCACCATGATCATGGCCAGTGCGCCAATGCCATCACCGTCTCGCTTGAGACGATGCATTTCGGAAATCTTTTCTTCCAGCGGGCAGCCGGTCATCAATACGCCCAGGGGATTGGTTTTCAGTCCCTGTTCCGGTTCGCCTTTTTTCACCGGGAAGCCGCGTGAGCAGAAATCTCCATCGTGATCGTGGCAGTAAATACAGTAATCTACCTCGGCCGCCACTTCGCGGGCACTCATGCGCGGATCAGTGAGATCAAAGCCATCACGGAAGTGATGTGCGCCAGTGGAAAGTTTCAGGCGACCGGAATCATCTTTCAGTGATTCCACCGGTACCAGTTGCTGGTGATCAATACCGGATGACAGGCGGAACGCAATCCAGTCCTTGATGGCAGCTGCACCTTCGTCGGTGGTCATGGCGCGAATGCACCAGCGTGTGAGCGTTTCGATATTGTCGGCATTGGCCTCGGCATCAGCCAGAAGGCCCTGGCCCCACAGTGAAACCGCCAGTTCACGGTCAGTTTTGCCAAGGTCGGGATTGACCTGGTTGTCGAGCCAGGCATCCAGCTCGGCGAAGCTTTCGAAATCTTCCTGCTTCATCAGCCTGCGCCGGGCGCGACGCTGAACAAATAATTTCTTGAATGCCAGTACCGGTCGCTGGCCCTTGGTCGCTGTTGCCAGCGCATCGGCAGCGTCCTGTATCCGGAATAGTTCGACGACAAAGTCCTCCAGCAATTTGGCACAACTGATGAGCAGTTCACTGGTGTCGGAATCGGGTACCGGCAGCTCGCCAGCGCGGTAGGCCAGCAGCTTGTCGTACAGGTTATTGTCCTGTTGCTTCAGCCTGTCCAGGAACAGATTGTCCAGGGTAGTCAGGCCGTCCAGTTCAAATAGATCGGAGTATTGCAGGCCACCGAGACCCAGGTTCAGCTCAGGCATCGCCATCCTTCTTTCTGCTTGCACGGATTGTCGAGGGGGTTGCCCCGCGGGAGCGGCAATTGTATAGCGCCCCCGGCTGAATTGGTATGGAAACCGGAAAATTTACCCGGTCTCCCTGAATTGGCTCGCGCTGATCGGGGCGGGATTATTTCCCGGCCGTGCCCTTGAAGCCGATGATTCTGTAGATAGGGCAGAAATCGATCAGCACCGTGGTAATCAGCACGACACCGGCGATGCTCCACCATTTATGCGGGCCCTCGACGAGGAAGTACAGGCTGATCAGGCACAGGCCCAGGATGATGCGAATGATCTTGTCGATTGATCCGATGTTTTTGTTCATGGTCAGTTCCCTGTGAGGTGATCAAGAAGGTCGTGAGTCAGTTTCGGGCTGTGCCCGGTGCGTGCATTGTAAGACAGTACGACTCCAATTGGTATATCGCCATAACCCCATACTTTAGTGTCAGGTACGGCAGCGGAAGCAGTTACCAGTCACAAATAATGCCGGAGACCGTGAAGTGTTTCACTGCTTTTAAGTTACTGCGCGTGAAGTGCTTCACCTTTGCGTGCTGAAGAACTGTATACAATTATTGTTAACAGACATAAATATGCAATACATTGTCTATGTCAATACCAGCAAACACTAACAACGGTCACAGGGAGAAAATAATGAAAAAGACATTGTTGATTGCCTGCTCATCATCATTGTTTATTCTTGGAACAGCCAATGCCACTGATGTCGGTATTGGTGCCTCAATCAATACCACTGAAGAGACTTCATCTTACAGTATTTCGGTACCCATTCGAACATCGGCGCTGCTGATTGAGCCGGACATTTCTTTCTGGAGTCAAGAAAGTGACTCAACCAACAATATCACCGGTGCTGAAACCGGTATGAACTATAGTTATACAGGTATTGGTGTTGGTCTATTTGCCAGGATACCCTTGACAGGTGCCATGGATGCCTATGCTGGGGGAAGGCTTGGGTACTTTAATATACAGTCAGACTATGATTATGGTGTCGCCGGTACCTTAACAAGAGAAACCAGTGGTTATTCCGTGGGCCCGGCAGTGGGACTGGGTTACGCGGTGAATGATTCGTTCAGCGTGTCGGTGCAGACTGGTTTGTATTTTAATTCTGGTACCGATGACGAGGAATCCGTGTCGACTACCGGGGTCGTAACTTCAAGCACCTCTGATAACATTGAAAATACAAGCACGATCAGCCAGATCTACCTGCGCATGTTTTTCTAGAATCGCCATATACAGACATAAAGATGTGCCAAATTGTTTATGTCAACACCAATCAGAAGTAACAGGATACATAGGGAGAAAAGCATGAAAAAGACATTGTTGATTGCCTGCTCATCATTGTTGATGGTGATTGGTACAGCCCATGCCGTTGATGTCGGTATTGGCGCCTCAGTCAATACCGGTGAAGAGGCTTCATCTTACAGTATTTCGGTTCCCATTCGTACATCGGCGCTGCTGATTGAGCCGGATATTATGATATCGAGTTATACTTCTGACTCAACGGACAATATCACTGGCATTACAAGTGATCAAAGCAACAGTTATACCAGTATCGGTGTCGGCCTATTTGCCAGGATACCCTTGACAGGCGTCATGGGCGCCTATGCCGGGGGCAGGCTCGGGTACATTAATTCGGAATCGGAATCCAATTATATTACCAGTTCGAATACGCGCGAAAGCAGTGGCTACTCTGTTGGCCCGGCAGTGGGCTTGAGTTACGCGGTGAATGATTCGTTCAATGTGTCGGTGCAGACTGGTCTGTATTACCATTCTGTGACCGAGGACGTAGAGACCGTATCTTCTGCGGGAGTTGTTGTTGGCAGTAGCTCTACCGACAGGGAATACACGAACACGATCAGCCAGATCTACCTGCGCATGTTTTTCTAGATTGTAACTGCGATACGAAGCCTCGGCCTTGTTTGCCGGGGCTTCTTGTTTAAGGATTCAGAGCGGCGCCTATTGATCGCGCTTCCAGTCGCCGGATCTTCCCCCGGACTTGGCCAGTAATTTCACGTCATTGATGATCATGCCCTTGTCAATGGCCTTGCACATGTCATAGATGGTCAGCAGTGATACTTGCACGGCATTGATCGCTTCCATTTCGACACCGGTTTTGCCGTCGGTACGTACCGTTGCCCGGCAATAAACCGAGGCCGGGCTGTCGGCAAGCTCAAAATCAACAGTAACCGCTGTAATTGGCAGGGGGTGGCACAGTGGCACAAGGTCGGATGTTTTCTTGGCGGCCATGATTCCGGCAAGGCGACTGATTCCCAGTACGTCGCCTTTCTTGTTGTCGCCCGCCCTGATCCTGGCCAGGGTCTCATCCTGTATCAGGATGCGACCTTCGGCGGTGGCCTCGCGCCGGGTGATGGCCTTGTCGCCAACATCAACCATGTGGGCATCACCACTGGCGTTGAAATGGGTCAGTTTGTCATTCATGGATATTCCTCTCCGGGCCGGCTGAAAATAATCCGACTTGTGGGTACCGGTCATGACGTACTAGTATAAATGATCCGGCAACAAGGTGTGAGGACTGTGTCATGGCTACATTGGACGGCGAACGAATTGACGCACTGAAACAACAGTTGATCCGGCGGCGCGGACAGCTGGCGGAAGAGCTGCATCAACGCATGAAGAGCACGCAGGACAAGGATTATGCTGCTCTGGTAGGACAAGTGCGGGACGCCGGTGACGAATCGGTAGTGGAGTTGCTTGGCAGCCTGTCCGCTATTACCACCGAGATGGAAATGGAGGAGCTCCAGAATATTGAAGCGGCACTGCAGCGTATGGCGCGCGGTGTCTATGGCAGATGTACGGAATGCGGTTCGGTCGTACCGGCTGAACGCCTGCAGGCCAACCCCGCCGCTGACCGCTGCATCACCTGCCAGCAAAAACTGGAAGGACCGGTCGGTGGCCGTGATCGCACTCCATCGTTGTAGCTGATCGGGAAACCGGGCTCGAAATATAATCGGCACATGACTGCGCCACGTTTCTTTGTTGATATCCCGCTGGTTCCAGGACTAGTGATGTTGCCTGGTGATGCCGCGCATCACGCGACCCGCGTATTGCGCCTGGCAGCCGGGGACCCGGTAGTGCTGTTTAACGGCAAAGGTGGTGAGCACCATGGACAGATTGCAGGTATTGACCGTCGCGTGGTGTCGGTACAGCTGGACCGGTTTAGCCCGGACGATCGTGAATCACCGCTTGATATTACCCTGGTCCAGTCCATTACCAGTGGCGAACGCATGGACTACGCCCTTCAAAAAGCGACGGAACTGGGCGTCAGTCGCATCGTGCCTGTCACCACGGAACGCACATCCATAAAATTGAAAGCAGACAGGGCCGAGAAGCGTCTCGAGCATTGGCACAAGGTCATTATTTCCGCGTGCGAACAATCCGGGCGCAATGTTATACCCGGGCTTGCGCCGGTTTGCAGTCTGCGGCAATGGCTGGAACAGAAGTCCGAAAAGACCTGCCTGTTATTGCATCCACAGGCGATGGAGAGTCTTTCCAGTGTAACCAATGTCACACAACCTGTTGCCATTGTAGTCGGGCCTGAAGGGGGCTTTAGTGAACAGGAAATTGATTTGCTGCAGGATGAGGGTTGCAGGCTGGTTCGGATGGGGCCGAGGGTATTGCGCATGGAAACCGCCGGCCCGGCCATGCTTGCAATTCTGCAGGCACAACTGGGTGATATATAATTCGCTTTACATTTATAAACAATTTTTTGTATAAAGTTTTAACATCGTTTCGTGCAACGCTAACAGAAATTACTATAAATCATTATAAGTGCCTCTGGTGCCCGCAGGACAAGGCAGTCGGAGCCAGGCTGACACAAGCCGGTTCACGATGAGGCTGGATGGAGATATGACGGGCGAATCAGGAAGTTCTCTTTATACCGGCGACATTGACGCCAGCTTCAGGGCGTTGGCCGAAAGTGCACGCGATGGCATTCTCGTTAACCAGTTCGGGCATCACGTCTTTATCAATCTGCAACTGTGCCGGATTCTCGGTTATTCCCGCGAAGAATTGATTGGCACAATCATGGACGACCTGGTACATCCTGAAGACCTGGACATGGTCAAGGGAAACCACCGGCGCCGGTTATCCGGTGAAGATGTCCCGGACCATTACGAACTGAGAATGCTTGACCGTGAAGGCAATAGTATTCCACTGGAAATCAGCTCCTCCGTCTTTGACTGGAACGGCCAGCCAGCCACCATGGTGGTATTGCGCGATATTCGTTGGCGCAAAAAACTGGAAATGCAGCGCGACCAGAACCGCCCGGTACTGGAGGCGATGTTCAATAATACCCATATGCCCATGGCGCAAATTGACCGGGACTTTATCCTGGTAATGGCGAACGCGGCCATGGCGGCGGTATTCGGCGTGGAGCCGGAAGAGCTGATTGGTCGCAGCTATTTTGATTTTTCCCCCAACGATGCACGCCAGAAGACATTCAGTGACTGCCTGGCAACAGGGCGGACCTATTTCGAGGTCAATAAGCCGTTCAGGTATGCAAGTAGCAGCAAGACCCAGACCAGCTGGGACTGGAGTATTGTCCCTATTGTTGTCGATGGCGACACGGTAACGGGCCTGTTGCTGACGTTGTTTGATGTCACCGAGCGAATGCGCACCGAAGAGCAGATGCGCAAGCTGACGCGGGCGCTGGAACAGACGGCTGATGCAGTGATGATTACCGACAGGCAGGGTATTGTTGAGTATGTCAATCCGGGTTATGAAAAAATAACCGGTTACAGTTCCGATGAAACCCTGGGCAAGAGACCGAGCCTGCTCAAATCCGGCAAGCAGGGGCCGGCATTCTACAGCCAGTTATGGGAAACCATCCAGGCCGGCAACGTATTCAGTGAAGTATTTGTCAATCGACGAAAAAACGGTGAGCTCTATTTCGAGGAAAAAACCATCACGCCGCTGAAAAACCGGTATTCGGAAATTACCCACTTTGTCGCCACCGGTCGTGATATCACCGAGCGTATGCAGACACAGGAGCGCCTCCACTATATGGCGCACCATGATGCGCTTACCGAATTGCCTAATCGCGCATTGTTTATTGATCGATTGCGCCAGGCCCTGGCCCGCGGTCGCTGGCATAATCGACTGGTAGCCGTATTATTCCTGGATATAGACCGGTTCAAGAATATCAATGATTCCTTCGGGCACGAAGTCGGTGATGACCTGCTCAAGGAGCTGGGCCAGCGCTTCGTCGCAGCAATGCGCGAAGGTGATACCGTGGCCCGGTTTGGTGGCGATGAATTCGTGATCATGGCAACGGATATTGCCACGGTCAGCGATATCGAACTGATTGCGCGAAAACTGCTTTCGGTACTGAATGATCCGATTCGGATACTGGAAAAGGATATTGTTGTAACTGCCAGTATCGGCATAAGCATCTATCCCGGCGACGGCGAAGATTCGTCTACACTGGTCAAGCATGCCGATACCGCCATGTACCGATCCAAGGAGCTGGGCAGGAATACGTTCCAGTTCTATTCTGCGGACATGTCCCACAGGGTGTACGAACACCTGGCCCTGGAAAATGAACTGCGCAATGCCCTGGCTGCCAACGAGTTTGAACTCTACTACCAGCCACAGTTTGATATGAGCAATGATCGTATTGTCGCGGTCGAGGCGTTGTTGCGCTGGAATCACCCGCAACGCGGCGTTTTGTTGCCTGATGAATTTCTGCCGGTACTGGAAGAAATAGGTCTTATTGTTCCCGTTACCAACTGGGTTATATACGATGCCTGCAGGCAGGCCGTGGCATGGCATGATGCTGGCCTCAGGCCGCTGCGAGTCGCGGTGAATATATCGGCGCGCCAGTGCAACAGCATGGAAATTGTCGAGCTGGTTACCGAAGTGCTTGAGGAAACCGGCATGGATCCGGCGCTGGTGGAACTGGAAATCACCGAAAGCGTGTTAATGGAAAATACGTCACTGGCGCTCAGGGTGGTGAACGCGTTGGCCGATATTGGCGTGCGCCTGGCCATTGATGATTTTGGTACCGGCTATTCGTCGTTGAGCTACCTGAAGCGTTTCCCTGTCGATACCCTGAAAATCGATCGCAGCTTCATTCGGGATATCACTACCGATCCGGATGATGCCTCCATTATCCGGGCAATCGTGGCGATGGCGCGGGCACTGAACATGCACATCATTGCCGAGGGGGTGGAGACTGCTGAGCAACAGGCCTTTCTCAGGCAGATCGAATGTGATGGTGTGCAGGGTTTTTTGTTCGGAACACCATTGCCGGCGTTGCAGATAGAACCGTTGCTGAAGGATTCAGCAACGGTTATTGCCTAGCAGCTTCCGGGTCAGGACCGGTTGTGCAGTCTCTGCACGACAAACAGGGCAAAACTGAACAGCACCAGTGCGCCGGCCTGGTGCGTTGCCCCCAGGCTTACAGGTACAGCCATGAGCAGGGTCGCGATGCCAAGACCAAATTGAATGAACAGCATGACCAGCAGTGCGTTGAGCCCCAGGCGCAGTTGGCGCGTGAGCATTTGCCGGCGAGCCGATATCCACAGCAGCGGAATGGTGACGAACAGTACCAGTGCAAGCATTCGATGGTTGAACTGGATAGTTGCCAGGTTTTCAAACAGGTTAATGTACCAGGGGCTTAGTGCCATGCTGCCCGGTGGCAGCCATTGGCCGGCCATCAACGGGTAGGTATTGAATACCAGTCCAGCCTTGGTGCCAGCGACGAAACCGCCGGAAACAATCATTAGCACGATCAGTGCGGTAACCAGAATACTGTTACTGAACAGTTTGCGGTTGTTACTGCTGTTCGGTAGTGGTTCCCGGTCAGGCAGCAGCCCAAGCGCAACCCAGAGCATGTAACCGTAGATAGACAGCGCTGCCAGCAAGTGGGCGGTTAGCCTGTATTGGCTGACATGAGGCTTGTCTACCAATCCGCTTTTGACCATGTACCAGCCCAGCAGCCCCTGGAGCCCCCCGAGAACAAACATGATAGCCAGTTTGGGAATCAGCGGTCTGCGCACATAGCCGCGCATGAGAAAATACAAAAATGGTACCAGGAACGCGAGACCAATTATTCGACCCAGCAGTCGATGACTATACTCAAACCAGAATATCGACTTGAATTCATCAACGCTCATGCCCTGGTTGATTTTCTGGTACTCGGGAAACTGCTTGTATTTGTCGAATGTTTGTTGCCAGGCTTCGTCGCCTATGGGTGGCACTACGCCCATAATGGGAGCCCATTCGACCATGGATAACCCGGAACGGGTGAGCCGGGTTACACCTCCCAGTACGACCATGGCAAAAATCAGTGCGCAAATTACCAGCAGCCAGATGGCCAGGTGCCGATCCCGGTCGGCTTTAATGCTTGTTGTTGTCATATCTTCCTCCTCATCCGGGCTGAATCTTACCCAATATGGACGCTCCAAGTCAGGCCCATACAAATATTGATTCGTATCAATGAATGATTCGCAGTCCGCCTCTATAGTTCAAACTTGGGGAAAATCAGGAAAACAGCGCAGCACAGAATACTGCTGACAGCACATTTATGGTTGAGGGGAAACGAAAAGGTGACTTGATTCGGGGGCTGATGATGCAGGCCGCCGAGGAACAATTGTCCGAGATGGGCGAGGGTTTGCCGCGCTGCTGTGTGCGGCCACCGTTTGCCCTGCCTGAGGCGCAATTCCTGCGCCGTTGTACCCATTGCGCGGACTGTGTTCACGCGTGTCCCCATCATGCGCTGCACCTGCTGCCCGCCCGCTGCGGTTTTCTGCGTTCGGCAACGCCGGCGATGGAGCTTTGCCGGCACGCCTGCCATTTGTGTGAAGACTGGCCATGCGTGTCAGCTTGCGAAACCGGCGCGTTGCGTATGCCTGAGCCGGGAGAAATGCCGCGGTTGGGGCTGTTGTCGGTTGTTGCCGAGCGGTGCCTGGCTTCCCCCGATCAGGACTGTGACGCCTGCCTGACCGTCTGCCCGGTTGACGGTGCCATCTACCGTACCGACAGTTACAAGCCGGTTATTGACAGCGGTCATTGTCCGGGTTGCGGCTTGTGCCTTGAAAGCTGCATCGCCGAGCCCAAGGCCATTGAAATGCGTTTTGTCGCATAGAAATTAGGGGCGAAGTCCGAATCTTCTGGCGATATACTTCAGTTCATGACTCAGCATAATCCAGCTTCAGCTCCCGTTCTGACGGACCCGTTTGGCCGTCATATTGAATATGTCCGGCTTTCCGTGACTGACCGTTGCAACCTGCGTTGCAGTTATTGCTTGCCCAAGGGGTTCCGGGATTTTGAGGTTCCTGATGAGTGGCTGGATTTTGCAGAAATAGAAACCCTGATGCGCGCTTTCGCCGCGATGGGTTTGAAGCGTGTACGCCTTACTGGCGGAGAACCGCTGGTTCGAAAAGGGTTGCCGGAGCTGGCAGCGCGACTGCATGCCATCCCGGGAATCAGTGACTTGTCGCTCAGCACCAATGCTGTATTGCTTGAAAGGCACGCCGAGTCTCTGCGCCAGGCCGGTATCAGTCGTCTCAATATCAGTCTCGACAGCCTGAAGCCCCAGCGTTTTTCGGAGATCACCGGTGGCGGTCGACTGGACAAGGCGTTGGCAGGAATTATGGCGGCCAAGGACGCCGGCTTTGGCCCTGTCAAAATCAATATGGTGGCCCTGAAAGGCATCAACGATGATGAATACGAGCACATGGTGGAATTCTGCCTTGAGCACGACTTTACCCTGCGCTTCATTGAAACCATGCCCGTGGGCAGTACCGGTCGCTGGGCGTCCAGCCACTATCATAGCCTGGACGACGTTCGCGCCCTGCTAAAACGCCGGTTCGAGCTGGTCCCCGGCGTCATGCCCGGTGGCGGTCCGGCGCGCTATGAGCAAGTCGCCGGAACCGAGTTGCGTATCGGGTTTATTACTCCCATATCACGACATTTTTGTGAAACCTGTAACCGGGTACGCTTGTCTGCTGATGGCCAGCTGTACCTGTGCCTGGGCCAGGATGCCCGATATGATTTACGCTCGGTATTGCGCAGTGGCGCTGATGACGCCGCGTTGCAGGCCGCTATTGTTGAGGCGCTGGCCCTCAAACCGCAAAAGCACGAGTTTACCGACAAGCCGGAACAAGTCGTTCGATTCATGTCCATGACCGGCGGTTGACGGGGAATTCCCGACCGGTAATGACGTTGGCCACGCATTCCTAGTGTTTGGCCGGTTTTTTCTGTAGTCTTTTCCCGCCTGATCATTCAATACATATTATTACTTTCTGGTTGTTTGTCTGGCCCCGGCAGTCTGGATACAGGCAGACGCGGGAGTTCGGATAATTTCGTGAGGCGAGCGGTTTTGGGTCCAGGATTGAGAGTCGTATCGGTATTTTTGCTGGCGCTGTTGGCGGCAACGGTGTCGGGTTGCACCTACGTGGTAAGCCTGGCTGCTGACGAATTGGCCACCAACCTGGGGGCGGCAGTTCGCAACCAGAACGATCCGGAAACCGTGCGCCAGGGCGCGCCCGCCTACCTGTTGCTGGTAGACAGCCTGGTCGAGGGTGACGGAAACAATTATCGTGTCCTGTTTGCCGGGGCGCGAATCTATGATTCCTACTCCAGTATTTTCGTCAATGATGTTGACCGTGCACGGCGGTTGAGCGGCAAGGCATGGAGCCATGTCAACAAGGGCCTTTGTCTGAAACGCAAGGCGTACTGTGATTTGAGTACGAAATCCTTCGCCGAGTATTCCGGGGTAATTTCAAAAGTCGAAGACAGTGATGCCGCCGCCCTGTATACCTATGCCAGTGTCTGGGCGGGCTGGATCCAGGTCAACAGCGGAAACTGGAAAATAGTCGCCGACATTCCCAAGGTGCGTGTTGCCATGGAGCGCGTAGCACAGCTGCACCCCGATCATGACCAGGGCGTGATATACCTCTACCTGGGTGGCCTGGCGTCATTGTTGCCACCGGCACTGGGAGGGAAACCTGAAGAAGCGCGACAGTTTTTCGAAAAGGCCTTTGATCTTTCGGACAAAAAGAATCTGATGGCCCAGGTCATGCTGGCGGAAAAATACGCGCGTCCGACATTTAATCGCAAATTGCACGATAGTGTGTTGAAACAAGTGGTTGCTGCCAATGTCGAGGCCAGCGGCTTTACCCTGACCAATGTCCTGGCGCAGGAACGTGCACAAAAACTTTTAAGGTCTGCCAATGAGTATTTCTAGAAAATTCGGATTGCAGGGACTGATGCTGGCCATGATGGCCGGCCTGTCTGTTTCAACGGCCCAGGCGCTGACGCTGAAAATCGCCACCTTGTCACCTGAAGGCACGGCGTGGATGCAGAAGATGCGTGCCGGTGCCGCAGAGATTTCGGAAAAAACATCTGATCGGGTCAACTTCAAGTTTTACCCCGGCGGCATCATGGGTGATGATGAAAGCGTGTTGCGCAAGATGCGAGTCGGTCAACTGCACGGCGGCGCGATTACCGGCGGCAGCCTGGCAAAGATTCTGCCTGACATGCTTGCCTATAATATGCCGTTTGCTTTCCGTAACCTCGACGAAGTGGACACGGTGCGGGCTATCATTGATCCTGAACTGATCGCCGGCCTGGACAAAAAGAGCTATGTCAGTTTTGGCCTGGCCGAAGGCGGCTTCGCCTACCTGATGTCCAACAAGGCGGTGCATTCAGTTGCCGACCTCAAGGACCTGAAAGTATGGGCGCCCAACGGGGACAGGATTACTTACGCAGTGTTCCAGCAGGGCGGTGTTACCCCGGTAGCACTGCCGGTGTCCGATGTACTGACCGGGCTACAGACCGGGCTGATCAATACCGTCAGCGGACCACCTATAGCGGCTATCGCGCTGCAGTGGCATACACGCGTCACTCATCTAACCAATCTGCCGCTAATGTATATTTACGCGCTTATGGTGATCGACAAGAAGCAATTCATGAAAATATCTCCGGCGGACAGGACTATTGTGCGTGATGTCATGGAGAGAATTTACAAGGAAATAGACCGGGCCAACCGTGCCGATAACGATCAGGCAATTGCAGCATTAAAATCACAGGGCATCACCTATGTTGAGCTTGAACAGGCGGAACGCAAGCGCTGGTATGAAATTGCCACCGGTGCCGCCAATCAGCTCAGGCAGCAGGGAGTCGTCGGTGGCAAGACGGTGGACAAGATGTTCGGAATCCTGAAGAGTTCTCGTGCCGCTGAAAAAAAATGATCGACCTTAATCATAACGGCCTGGATGCACCAAAACCGCCGCCGCCGGCATCACCGCTGATCGCAAAACTGCATTACCTTGAAGATGTCATGCTGGTTGTCTTGATCGGTGCGATGGCATTGTTCGCTATTGCCCAGATACTGCTGCGCAACCTGTTTGGCGGCGGCCTGGTCTGGGCCGACCCGCTATTGCGTGCACTGGTGCTGTGGGTAGCCATGATCGGTGCCATGGTGGCGACGCGGGACAATCGTCATATTCGAATTGATGTGCTGTCGCGCTATCTTCCGAAGCGCTGGACTCATTGGCTGCATCTGCTGATCCACGGGGTGTCATTTTTCATATGCCTGTTGCTGGCATGGCACAGCATGCGTTTTGTTGGCATGGAGCTGGAAGCGGGAACAACCGCATTTGCATTTGTTACGACCTGGATTGTTGCCGCAGTCATACCACTGGGATTCAGCGTCATGGCGCTGCGTTTTGCCCTGTATGCACTGCATGAATTATCCGGTATCACGGGTATCAGCAAATGATTCCCGCGCTGCTGCTAATCCTCGCCTTGCTGGGTACGCCCCTGTTTATTGTCATTGCGGCATCGGCACTGTACGGTTTTCACCAGGGAGAGATAGATCTTTCCGTTGTCATTATTGAAATTTACAGGCTGGTTGAAACACCGGTACTGGTAGCGATACCGCTGTTTACACTGGCCGGGTATCTTTTGAGTCATACCCAGGCATCGAGCCGACTGGTTAACCTGGTTGATGCGCTGTTTGGCTGGTTGCCCGGTGGACTCGCGCTGGTGGCGCTGGCCGCCTGTGCCATGTTCACCGCGTTGACCGGCGCCTCGGGCGTAACCATTATCGCTCTTGGTGCCTTGCTTTACCCGGCCCTGATCAAGGGCGGGTATGCCGAGCGTTTCAGCCTTGGACTGATTACGTCATCCGGCAGCCTGGGCTTGTTGTTCCCGCCATCCATTGCGCTGATTCTTTACGGCGTTATTGTCCAGCAAGTGGGTGTCGGTGCACCGGTTTCCATAGATGAGCTGTTTGTTGCCGGCATTGCTCCAGGATTGCTGATGCTGTTATTGCTTGGCAGCTGGTGCGTGTTTCACAGCCCGGCCATGGAAAAGAAGCCATCTGACTGGCAGACGATCCGCAAGGCGGTTTACCTGGCGCGATGGGAGATTCCTATTCCATTTGTTGTGCTGGGCGGCATTTATGGTGGAGTGCTGGCCATATCAGAAGCGGCCGCCGCGCTGCTGCTGTACGTACTGGTCGTGTCACTGTTTGTGCTTCGTGAGATCAGGCCGCGGCAGTTGTCGGAGATCATGCATGAAGCCATGGTATTGATCGGCGGCGTACTGATTATCCTCGCGGTCTCACTGGCATCTACCAACTACATGGTGGACGCGCAGATACCGCAAAAGTTGCTGGCATTCGTTCGTGAGTATGTCGACAGCAAGCTGACTTTCCTGATTCTGCTCAACCTGTTTCTTTTGATGCTGGGCATGATGCTGGATATATTTTCCGCGCTGGTGATTATTGTTCCGTTGATATTGCCGATGGCCGTGAGCTATGGTGTCCACCCGGTGCATCTTGGCATTATTTTCCTGGCCAACATGCAGATCGGGTATTTCACGCCGCCGGTGGGCATGAACCTGTTTATTGCCAGTTTCCGGTTTAATCGTCCGGTCATGGAGCTGTACCGGGCCAGTATTCCGTTCATGTTTATCATGATGCTGGCAGTACTGATTATTACCTATTGGCCGACGCTGTCCCTGTTTGCCATCAGCCAATGATGCATCCTGTTTCCATGAATCCTTCTTATGGACAGTAATCCCGATTTTGTTTTCGATGCAACTGACGAGTCATTCCGGCAACTGGTCCTGGAAAACTCGACCCGGGGGCCTGTGCTGGTTAATTTCTGGTCGGCGGGCGTGGGTCCGTGCCTGCGCGTGTGGGACACACTCAAGGCGTTGGTACAAAGCTATCAAGGCCGGTTTCTGCTGGTAAATATCAATACCGACAGCTATGGCCAGTTGTCCAGGCAGCTCGGAGTCAACAGTCTGCCCACCGTGCATATCTATCGTGATGGCGAGGTGGTGCATCGTATCCACGGGGCTGAGTCGGAGAAATCCTTCATCGACGCCATTGATCGATACCTGGCTACGCCGTCTGACAAGGTATTGGCTCACGCAACCGCCTTGTTTCATTCGGGCGATCAGGGCAAGGCAGTTGATGTTCTGGTACAGCTGGTTGCGGCCGATCCGTTCAATATGCGGGTTACTGCTGCCTTGCTGAAATTCCTGATCGTCATGAAGGCCTATCAGCGTGGACTGGATGTGGTGGCCGGTCTTGACGAATCCATGCAGCAGAAGCCGGAGATAGGCTCACTGAAAACCCATCTTGAGCTGCTGGTCGAATCCGGGCACGACAGATCAGCATTAATTGATGAACTGGCTCGCAACGATTTGCCGGAAACCCGGTTCAGGCTGGCGGCAACCTGCGTACTGGAAAATGATTTTGAAGCGGCGCTTGAACAGCTCATGATTGTAGTCGAAAAGCATCGGCATTTTCGCGATGATATTGGTCGACGTAGTATGCTTGCCCTGTTCGACCTGCTTGGTCGCGATCACCCGTTGACCTCCGTTTATTGGCAAAAACTCAGCAGCTATCTGCACTAGATTCGCCGTGGTATCGTGTTCCTTCCCGGTTCCCCGGCCGATTACCACCTGGCGCCGGTATTGCCGCTCCGTGGCTGATGTAATCAACTGCCTGGCAATCCCGGTAACTTGGAAACGCCAATCGATATTTCATCTGCATGTCAGTTTTTTGTTGCAGCCAGCCTCGAAGAGCCTGCCTGGAGCAGGCCGATGGTATTGCAGCTTCTAAATAAGGCGGCGCGGTGATGTGGTTGGGCGTTGTGGCGTTAAAGTTTCTCTCACTAAAGAGGAGTACGACCAAGTTTTGGGGTCAGGATGTGGCCCGGCGTAATCGAAAGACCATTTGCTGTCACCCGGCCAAAACGAGGTTTGGCGAGAGTGTTTTTGACCTCGGCCCGGGTGTTGCCAGGCGGCCGGGGCGGAATCGGGTCAGTATTTACGGGGGCAGACAACAAGACAACAGACGGGGTATCATAAGCTTCCTGACCATCGCAGATTGTACCCCATGGCCAAAGAAATCCTGTTCGAAGAATCGCTGATACGCAAATACGACACCAGCGGACCCCGGTATACGTCTTATCCTACGGCAGTTCAATTTGATGTCGGTTATGGCGAGCAGGACTATCGTCAGGCGTTGCGTGATTCCAATTCCAGCGGTCGGCCGTTGTCACTGTATTTTCACGTCCCTTTCTGCAATACCGTGTGCTTTTATTGCGGTTGCTCCAAGGTGGTAACCAAGCACCGCGAGCGTGCAGCACCGTATTTGGCGCTGGTTTATCAAGAGATGGCCATGGTCGCTGCGGAGCTGGATACGGACAGGTCGGTCGACCAGCTTCACTGGGGCGGCGGTACACCCACATTTATCAGCCATGATGAAATGCGCGAGCTGATGTCAGTAACGCGCAAACACTTTAACCTGCACGACGATGATACCGGCGAGTACTCCATCGAGATTGACCCGAGAGAGCTGGACGCAGACACGCTGCCACTGTTACGGGAGCTGGGGTTCAACCGCATGAGCCTGGGCGTACAGGATTTTGATCCGAAAGTGCAAAAAGCGGTCAACCGGATTCAGCCCGAGGCCGTGACCATCGCCGCGCTGGAACAGGCTCGCGCGCTGGGGTTTCGCTCCATCAACCTGGACCTGATCTACGGTCTGCCATTCCAGTCGGTGGCCAGTTTCTCGGCGACGCTGGATCGCATTTTGGAAATTCGGCCCGATCGGCTGTCCGTATTCAACTACGCGCACCTGCCGGAAATGTTCAAACCGCAGCGTCGCATTAATGCTGAGGATTTGCCGTCACCGGCTGAAAAACTGGCGATTCTGGATATGGCGATTACCAAGCTGACTGACGCCGGTTATGTGTATATCGGAATGGATCATTTTGCCCTGCCTGGCGATGAGTTGGCGGTAGCCCAGCGCGAAGGTACGCTGTATCGAAATTTTCAAGGTTATTCTACTCATGCCCATTGCGACCTGGTCGGCTTTGGCATGACATCCATTGGTGCGGTAAACGATCACTATGCTCAGAACGAAAAAACAGAGGAAGGCTATGCCGCTGCAATCCAGGCGGGGCATTTGCCCATTATTCGCGGCCTGGCATTGTCTGACGATGATTGCTTGCGTCGAAAAGTAATTACCGAACTCATTTGTCACTTTCGGCTGGATTTTGAGCGTATCGAGAATGCGTATCAAATACGTTTTACCGAATATTTTGCCGACGAGTTACGACGCCTGGAACCCATGCAGCAGGACGGGCTGCTGGAGCTGTCTGACAATGGGATTCAGGTTTTTCCCGCTGGTAAATTGCTGATTCGCAATATATGCATGATTTTTGACGCGTATTTGCGCAGCGGGGAAAGTGGCCGATTTTCCAAGGTGATTTAGGCCATGCTGTACCCGGTTCCGGGTAGACCTGCCGGGCTATTCCTGTTCAAATAGGCGGTCCGGATTATACTAAGAACAACTAGGGCTGTAACAATCCATTCAAGAGGCGTCACATGAGCTCATCGAAGCGGGCATCCGTGGTGAATATCGGAAAAATCAAGGTTGCTTGTCAGGAATGTTCCTTGCGTGAACTGTGTCTGCCTTTGGGGCTGACAGATCAGGACGTTTCCAGTATCGAAAAAATCGTTCGTCGTACCACGGACCTGAAGAAGGGCGAATACCTGTACCGCATGGGTGATGAGCTCAGAGGGCTGTTTGCCATTAATCGTGGCAGCGTCAAGACCCTGGAAATGGGCCGTGACGGCGATGTCCAGATTACCGGGTTCCATTTGCCGGGCGAACTGCTGGGCGTCGATGCCATTAGCACGGACAAGCATCCTTGTGACGCTATTGCCCTGGAAGCCACCCAGGTCTGCGAAATTCCTTTGGATCAGCTGGAAGAGCTGGCGCGCCAGGTGCCTGGCCTGCAAAAGCAATTATTGCGCATCATGAGTCGTGAGATCGTTCATGACGAGAATATGCTGATGATGCTGGGCAAGATGAGTGCTGAAGCCCGCCTCGCCAGCGCCCTGCTGAGTTTCTCTGAGCGTTTTTTCCGGCTTGGACAGTCTGACACCGAGTTTCGTTTGACCATGTCGCGCCAGGACCTGGGCGATTACCTGGGCTTGGCCCTGGAAACGGTCAGCCGCCTGTTTTCCCGGTTCCAGGCTGATGGCCTGATCGAGGCCGAAGGTCGCCAGTTACGTTTGCTCGATATGGATGGGCTGCGTGAACTGGCCGGAGAGGTGGTCGAGCGCAAAAACGGGAAGCGCCCCGCCGCGTCCTGATCCGGGTCGACCCCTGTTGTTGTCAACTTTTTCCTGTGCGATTAGTTGACAATCGCCGCCACATCCCCTAGTTTTGCCGCCGATAAAATCCGTATCACGCTGATTTCCCGGAGATTTTCCATGACCCATAGTGTCGCTGACATCGAAGCCCTGTTTGCTTTGCCATTTAATGATTTGCTGCACCGGGCGCATAGTACTCACCGGGAAAATTTCGACGCCAATGCTGTGCAGGTCAGCACGCTGTTATCCATCAAGACCGGCGGTTGCTCGGAAGATTGTGGCTATTGTTCGCAGTCCGCACGCCACAATACGGGCGTTGAGCGTGGTGGCCTGATGTCACTGGATGAAGTCATTGAAGCGGCTTCGGCCGCCAAGGCCAAGGGTGCGACCCGCTTCTGCATGGGCGCTGCCTGGCGCGGCCCCAAGGATCGCGATATTCAGCCGGTGAAAGAGATGATCCAGGCGGTCAATGGCCTGGGCCTGGAAACCTGCGTCACCCTGGGCATGCTCAAAGAAGGGCAGGCCGAGGAACTGGCTGCGGCCGGGCTGGACTATTACAACCACAATATCGATACCGCGCCGGAGTATTACGACCAGATTATTACCACGCATTCCTACGATGATCGTATCGATACCCTGAACAAGGTGCGCGGTGCCGGCATCAAGGTCTGTTGCGGTGGTATCGTCGGCCTGGGTGAGTCGCGTCGTCATCGTGCCGGTCTGCTGGCGCAACTGGCCGCCATGGACCCGGTTCCGGACAGCGTTCCCATTAACATGCTGGTACGAATTCCCGGCACGCCGGTTGCTGATGATGACAGCAACAAGGGCGTCGAGCCGCTGGAGTTTGTGCGTACCATTGCCGTTGCCCGTATTGTCATGCCGACGTCCATGGTTCGGCTGTCAGCCGGTCGTGAGGCCATGCCCGATTACCTGCAGGCCATGTGCTTTTTTGCCGGCGCCAATTCCATTTTTTATGGCGAGAAACTGCTGACCACCGGCAACCCGGATACCAATACTGATATGCAAATGTTCAATGATCTCGGCATCAAGCCGATGGAAGTGGAAATTCCGCACAAGGGCGAGTGCCGCAAGGCATCCTGATTTGTGCAGGAAATGTTGTCAAAAAAGGCGCCCCGGCGCCTTTTTTATTTTGTTGTTTTTGTTGTTGGTCGGGCAATATCTATCCATATAAATAGTATTAGTACATACCGTGATAGATTTTTTCCATATTTGTGCGAGCGGCAACCTTGGTAGTCGATCTATAATGGAGTTTCATTGGCTGCATTAGCCGGGTGCGCAGTTCCCGCCGGTTCCGCCTTTCCTTTCATTCAATACTTGTTTGCAGGGGGGTGAGTATGCTCAAGCGTTTATATTATGTTCTTCCCGATGTTTCCCGCGCCACGCACATGTTCCATGATTTGTTGCTTGCCCAGGTTGAGGCGCGTCGAATTCATGTCATGGCCAAACCGGGCGTTGACCTGGGCGATATGCCTGAGGCGGGCCTGAACCAGCGCACCGATGTGCTGCATGGCGCCGTGCAAGGCATTGTCTCAGGTGGCGCCACGGGTGCCGCGCTCGGATTGTATCTTTACCAGTTTCCCCCGGAAGGCATGCTGGTGCCGATGGCGGCGATCTTGTTAATGGCCTTGCTGGGCGCGAGTTTTGGTGCCTGGGCGGCGAGTCTGATCGGCCTGGATGTGCCCAATACGCAACTGGAGCGGTTCGAGAAAGCGATTGACCAGGGCAAGGTGCTGATGATGATCGACGTGTCGCGACAGGACATGAAAAAAATTGAAACCATCATCCACAACCAGGATCCTGATGCTGTTGCCAAAGGTGTGGAGCCGACGATGCCGGCATTTCCATAAGTGGATTGTAGGGTGCTGTCAGAAATAACGTCGCGATAGCGGCGTTATTTCCTTATGCAAACACTTCGCGGGTCTCAAAGCTCATGGTGTCAAGATCCGCCAAGACATAGGTGGGCGGTGCGCTGACGCCGCCAACGGTGCCGGGATCTACCCACCAGGTCGTACCACCCTTGATGTTGGTGATTTCATCAATGTGCAGCTTGTGTTCATGACCACTGCAGACAAGATCGTAATCACCGGTCAGCGCCATGGCGCGGGCGTAATGCGGGTAGTGCACCATGAAAATGCGGCGGCCACCCAGTTCCAGCGTCGCGTCCTGGCCATGGTAGGTAATAATGCTGCCGGGCCGGTGCGATTGCCGAGCCAGGTGAAAGGTATCGCCTTCATTATTGCCATGAATTACGTGATGCGGAATCTCGAATTCCCGAATGCAGTGCAGCGTGCTGGGCGCGACGATGTCGCCGCAATGCAGCACCGCCTCGGCGCCCAGTGCCTTGGCCTCGCGCACGGCACCGGCGAGAAACTCGCGGTGATCGTGACTGTCGGAAAGAATGCAGATTTTCATGGCCGCGGATTGTACTGGTTCGCGGAGGCGGGAGCCAGAGCGCGGCCTTGTCGGTCGTTATTTGGACAGGTTGAGATAGACCCGGCTTGGCTCTGAAGAACTGGCGGAGACAATGTCCAGGTCGCCATCACCGTCCAGGTCACTCAGCGCAATATCGTCTTCACCAAAGCTGCCGAGGTTGGTATTAGCCAAAATAAAGTTTGCCGAACCCTGGTTGAGCCAAACTTCGTTGCTTTTGACGATATCGATATCCCCATCGCCGTCAATGTCGCCCAGGGCGAGACCGTCGGCGGAACCGCCAATTGTTTGGTTGCTTTTTTGGAAGCTGACAGCGCCGTGATTGATCCAGATTTCGGCGGGGTCATCGCCGGAGGCAACTACATCCAGATCACCGTCGCTATCCAGATCGACCAGGAAAATGTTATTAAGAGAGCTATCGCCAAGATTCTGGCCGGAGAAGGAAAAGTTGCCTGTTCCATCGTTAATCCATATCGGGTTAGGATTTGGGGTAACCGTCTGCGTGGACTCCTGAGGGAGGATATCGGTGGTAGTGATTTCCCCCCATGCAGTAGAGAGTGTTACGGCAATCAGGTCCTGATCTCCGTCATTGTCGATATCTCCAAAGGCAATGGAGTGACCGCCAGGACCGGTAAAGCCGCTATCGCTGAAGTGACCGGTACCATCATTTAGCCAGATTGGCGCGCCAAATTCATTGGTAGCAATATCCAGGTCGCCATCACCGTCAACATCAGTCAGGGAAACAGCACCGAAGGAGCGCCACGATTCGCGTCTAAGGGTCTGACCGGTATTGGTAAGATTGCCCGAGCCGTCGTTTAGCCAAACCGGATAATTTCCCAGGGTGATGATGTCGAGATCGCCATCATTATCGATATCCCGGGGAATGCCTCCAAGTTTGAGCCTGTCTAATGACAAGTTCCGATTGGAGAACGATCCATTACCATTGTTCATCCAGATTGCCCCGGTATTTTGATGATATCCATCTATGATGATGTCTTGATCACCGTCACCGTCCAGATCACCACTGCCAATGATGGCAGAAGTGTAAAGTGTGCGCCCAGAATAGTTGTTGGAAAGCAGGCCGCCACCCGTGTTGAACCATGTTCTCCATGTGATACCGGTGCCACTAGCCAGCAATATGTCCGGGTTCCCGTCGGCGTTCAGGTCAGCAACTTCAATTGCTGCAGCATTTCCGGCAGGGGTTCTTGAACCGCTATCAGAAAACAGGCCGCTGCCATTGTTAATCCATACCCTGCTGGTTCGAGTTCTATCTACAGAAATCAGATCAAGATCCCCATCTCCATCCATGTCGGCCAGGGCGGCACATACTTCGTCGACATTTAACGCGCTGGGGTAACCGGGTGTCAGAAGTGGGCCATTGTCTATCATGTTTCCGACTCCATCGTTGGCCCATAGGATAATGTTGGAGCCAACAGTAATTACGTCGACATCACCATCACCATCAATATCACCGGTAAGAATCGCGTCAGCAGTTGTGCCAAGCGTTTGGGAATCCAGGGAAAAACCCGCATTGCCGTCATTGAGCCAGATCAGGTTTTGCTGGCCAAAGCCATTACCCGACAAGAGATCGAGGTCATTGTCGCCGTCGATATCTGCCAGAGCCAGTGCATATGTGAGGTTATTTCCAAGGGCGGCACCGCTGTCGATGAAATGACCGCCACCAGTGTTAATCCATACGATATTGGGAGATCCCCATCCCCCGGAAACCAGATCGATATCGCCGTCGCTGTCGAGATCGCCGACTACGATCTGACCATGCAAAGAAGAATCAGGAGTACCCAGTGCCTGGCCAAAGCTGAAGCTGCCGTCGCCATTGTTAAGCCATAAGCGATCCACCCCGGAATCGTTAAGAGTAACAAGATCAAGATCGCCGTCGTTGTCTAGGTCCGCCAGCTTAATAGATCTGGTATCTTCTGAGCCCAGCCGCACACCAGACTGTGAAAAATTTCCGGCACCATCGTTTAGCCAGACCGGATTAGCCCCGTCCATTGCGTCGACAAAATCCATGTCGCCATCGTTGTCGATATCGCCAACTGCTACGGCTCTCGGGCTATAGTACGGTGCCAGGTACAGATCGAATGTGTCTGATGGGGCAGCGAAAGACAGGGTAGGGGCTGGAGGACGGTCCTGCGAGCTGTTTTGGCAGGATGATGCCGAGAAAGCCATCAGGATTACGGATAGTGTGACGGGTATTGAATATTGTTTTTTCATCCTGTTCTCCAGATTCCTTGGCGACTGGAAATGACGGTTCAGTACGTCGGTATCGTCCTCTGCTAACTAATATATACCGGAAGACTGGTCTTGTACATGGCGAGGGAGGGTGTGGAGGTAGTTGGGTCTGAGGAAGATAGATATGGGCTGAGAATAGCTTGCTGGCGAAACAAGCTGATTTTGATCTGAGCAGTTGTAGGTCTCCGAATTTGATTCTCCTGCATCAGGAAAAACAAAGGGCGCCCCCAAGTATTATGGTAGGCGCCCTTCAATTTCTTCTTATTGCAAAGTTGGTATTGTTATTACCGGTCAGTGTGTGTCAGACCTCGTCTGTTACTAATCCTAGACCAGTAATGGAACAATCAACAGGGCAACGATGTTAATAATCTTGATCAGCGGGTTAACGGCCGGACCGGCGGTATCCTTGTAAGGATCGCCCACGGTGTCACCGGTAACTGCTGCCTTGTGGGCATCGGAACCCTTGCCGCCAAAGTTGCCGTCCTCGATGTATTTCTTGGCGTTATCCCAGGCACCACCACCGGTGGTCATGGAGATGGCCACGAACAGGCCGGTAACAATGGTACCGAGCAGCAGGCCACCCAGGGCCTTGGGGCCCAATACTAGGCCGACAACCAGTGGTACGGCGATAGGCAGCAACGAAGGAATAATCATCTCCTTGATGGCAGACTTGGTCAGCATATCAACAGCCTTGGAGTAGTCAGGCTTCTGGCTGTAATCCATGATGCCCGGCATTTCCTTGAACTGGCGACGTACTTCATTAACGATGCCGCCGGCAGCGCGACCGACCGCTTCCATGGCCATGGCGCCAAACAGGTAGGGCACCAGGCCGCCGATGAACAGGCCAATGATGACCATGTGATCGGACAGGTCGAATGCCAGGTGTTTGCCCATGGCTTCAAGGCTGTGGGTGTAGTCGGCGAACAGAACCAGCGCCGCAAGTCCGGCAGAACCAATGGCGTAACCCTTGGTAACGGCCTTGGTGGTATTGCCAACAGCATCAAGCGGATCGGTGATGTTGCGGATCTTTTCATCCAGCTCGGCCATTTCGGCGATACCGCCGGCGTTGTCGGTGATCGGGCCGTAGGCGTCGAGCGCCACGATAATGCCGGTCATGGACAGCATGGCGGTTGCAGCGATGGCGATACCGTACAGGCCGGCCAGTTCGTGGGCGCCCCAGATACTGGCACATACCGCGAGCACCGGTGCTGCTGTGGACTTCATCGAAACACCGAGGCCGGCAATAACGTTGGTGCCGTCACCGGTAGTGGAAGCTTCAGCAATATGGCGAACCGGGCTGTACTCGGTGGCCGTGTAGTACTCGGTGATGATAACCATGGCCGCAGTCAGTGCCAGGCCGATCATGGCCGAGCCAAACAGTTGGTTGACCGAGTAGGCGCCGTTGTTGGCCATCATCTGTTCGGTAACAAAGTAGAACGCAACAGCAGACAGGCCACCGGCTACGGCGAGACCGCGATACAGGGCGTTCATGATCTTGCCACCTTCACGAACCTTGACGAAGAAGGTGCCGACGATAGACGCCAGGATGGATACGCCACCCAGTACCAGCGGGTACATGACGGCATTGCCAAACGCCGGGAAGGTCAGCGAAGCCAGCAACATGGTGGCGACAACTGTAACAGCATAGGTTTCAAACAGGTCGGCGGCCATACCGGCACAGTCACCAACGTTGTCACCAACGTTGTCAGCGATAACGGCCGGGTTGCGCGGGTCATCTTCCGGGATGCCGGCTTCTACCTTGCCAACGATGTCGGCACCGACGTCAGCGCCCTTGGTGAAAATGCCGCCACCCAGTCGGGCGAAGATGGAGATCAGCGAGCCGCCGAATGCCAGGCCAACCAGCGGGTGCAGTGCATCCTTGGCGCCCATGGAAGTCAGTACTGCGTACAGGCCGGCAACACCCAGCAGGCCCAGGCCGACTACCAGCAGGCCGGTAATGGCACCGCCGCGGAAGGCGATTTGCATGGCAGCATTGAGCCCGTCATTGGCAGCCTGGGCGGTGCGTACGTTGGCGCGAACGGAAATGTTCATGCCGATATACCCGGCTGCGCCAGAGAGTACGGCGCCGACCGCAAAGCCAATAGCCGTAGCCCAGTTCAGGAAAATACCAATAATGATGAATAGTGCGACACCTACCATGGCGATCGTGGTGTACTGGCGATTCAGGTAGGCCTTGGCGCCTTCCTGTATAGCCGTGGCGATTTCCACCATGCGTTCATTGCCGGCAGGCTTGCTGAGTATCCATTGTCTCGACACCAGGCCGTAGACGATGGCAGCTCCGGCACATAACAGTGCAAAGATCAGGCTACTAGACATCGTTTTTTCTCCTCTCCCGTAACCGGGGTTTCAGGTTCGTCAGTGGTCGCGTCAGACCAGATAAAAATTCATCTGTCGCGAATTCTTACAAATATCCCTGCGGGGCCTATTTGACCCAGATCAGAATTTCATAAGTATTTGCTAATATACTTCTTATGGCCCTATTGATTTTTATCCTTGAGCCATTTCGTCCACCGCAAAAACAGGTGGTCTACCGCATTTGTTCAAAATTTCGGGAGAGAAGTGCAATGACGGCTGCTACCTGATTGGTCCCTTGGCCAGGCCGCCGTCAAACACGGTACCCGGTTCAAAGCCAAACAGGCTGTCCAGTCTCAATTCCCGGATCAGCTTGTCTACAGCCTGCTGACCATGTTCCCGCTGCACTTCGGAGAGAATCAGCTTGCAGGCATTGCCATTATAGAAGCCACCGAAGTCAGCCTGTACTTTGAGCAATTCTCGCGCTTTATCCAAGGTCAAGGTTGTTTATTCCCCTATAAGATTTGTCAGCAGAAGAAAAAATGCCGCTGTTCCCGGGGGTTACAGCGGCATCTTGTTTTGCCTTTAGATTTCGAAGTTGCCTTTCAGCTTCTTCGGAACCGCGATTCCCTTGACGCGCACATATTGTGGCATGCCATCCTTGAACGGTGGGTAGTCTTCACCCTTGATCAAGGGTTCAAGATAGTTGCGGCAGGCCTGGGTGATACCGTAGCCATCCTTGCTGATGAAGTTGGTTGGCATCATCTTTTCAACATTGGCTACCTTGTTCAGTGGTGCCATGCCGACTTTCCATTTGAACGGCTTGTTGGACAGGCGCTCAACAGTAGGCATAACCGAGTTATGGCCCTTGAGCGCAAACTGGACCGCAGCCTTGCCCATGGCGTAGGCCATGTCCACGTCAGTCTTGGAAGCGATATGGCGGGCGGCGCGTTGCAGGTAGTCGGCAACGGCCCAGTGGTTTTTCAGGCCCAGCTCACGCTGAACCATGCCGGCGATAACTGTCGCGGCACCACCCAGCTGTGCATGGCCAAACGCATCTTTCAGGCCGGTATCGGCCAGGAAGCGGCCATCTGGCCAATGTACGCCTTCGGATACAACAACAGTACAGTAACCGTGCTTTTTCACCATTTCATCAACGCGGCCGAGGAATTTCTTCTCGTCGAATTCCACTTCCGGGAACAGGATGATGGTCGGGATCGGGTTATTGGCTGTTGATGCCAGGCCGCCGGCAGCGGCAATCCAGCCGGCATGACGGCCCATTACTTCGACGATAAATACCTTGGTGGACGTCTTGGCCATGGAGGCAACGTCAAAACTGGCTTCCTGGGTGGAAACGGCAATGTACTTGGCTACCGAGCCAAAACCCGGGCAGTTGTCGGTAATCGGCAGATCGTTATCAACGGTCTTCGGTACATGAACAGCCTTGATCGGGTAGCCCATGGATTCGGACAGCTGGGATACTTTCAGGCAGGTGTCAGCAGAGTCGCCACCACCGTTGTAGAAGAAGTAACCGATGTTGTGCGCCTTGAATACTTCGATCAGGCGTTCGTATTCGCGACGGTTTTGTTCCAGGCTCTTGAGCTTGTAACGGCAGGAACCAAACGCACCTGATGGCGTATGACGCAGGGCGCGGATAGTGGCCGCGGATTCCTTGTTGGTATCGATCAAGTCTTCGGTCAATGCACCAATAATACCGTTGCGTCCGGCATAGACATTGGCGATCTTGTTCTTGTGCTTGCGCGCTTCCTCGATAACACCGGCAGCCGAGGCATTGATAACCGCTGTTACGCCGCCGGACTGGGCATAAAACGCATTTTGTGCCGGCTCACGAAGAATACGTGCACGTGGCGCTTTTTTCTTTACGGCTTTCTTTTGTTTCTTCTTTGAAGCTTTGCCGGTCAGGGCTTTGCTGGCTGCCTTCTTGGCAGTCTTTTTCTTTGCTGTCTTCTTCTTGGCTTTCTTGGCCATGATGAATGTCTCCGTGATTGGGTCGTTAATTGAAAAGGAAAATGGTCTTGCCGGGGTTATTTCTTGCCGGCTTGTTCGCGTTCACGCTCTTTGGCTTCGTGATCCGCCTGCACCTGCAACAGCTCAACCGTGCAGGTGGTAATATCATCATACTCGGGCTTGCCGGTACCGTATTGCTGGTAGCCACGATAATAAAATTGCGCGCGGTAGCGGCCATCGCCCACCTTGAAAATAACGAAATTGCTGCCGCGCCCGGACCAGTACACAACCGGTACCTCGGTAAGTTCGCGGTCTGCCGGGCTCATGCGAATTTCGCTGTCACCCAGTTCCAGCGATATGTCGTCGCCGTAACGTTCTTTTAGCGTTTCCTTGATACCCCAGAGCTCGGTATCGTTGAAATCAGCAATTTTTCCGGTCATGGAAAGCCGCTCGTGCCTGTTTGTGAATATTGTCTTGAATTCTGTATTTCGTTTTGACCATCAATCTGGAATCTGTTGGTCGATCCGGATCGATGGCCCGAAAAGGGCGCTAAGGGTAACGCATTTCGGCGTTTTTGCGTACTGATACCGTCACGATAAAGTATCAATAAGTGGATAGGACAGCTTTATGACTCGCCAAAAGGCGTTGACGCGGTATCAATCAAAAAGGTAGGTTTACCATGGACTCACACCACCTCAGGAGGTTGGGTGAGAAATTAAAGCGAAACAAGAACTTACAAGTGAGAGTCTGCCATGCGAATCGTGCTACTAGGAGCGCCGGGTTCCGGCAAAGGAACACAAGCCAAGCAGCTTGTTGAAAAATACAGTATTCCCCAGATTTCTACTGGAGATCTGCTGCGTGAGGCGGTGGCAGCGGGTACCGAGTTGGGTAAGCGTGCCAAGGAGGCCATGGATGCGGGTCAGTTGGTATCGGACGAGATTGTTCTGGGCATGATCCAGGAGCGCCTGGGCCAGCCTGATGCAAAAAGCGGGTTCATCCTGGACGGTTTTCCGCGCAACATTCCCCAGGCGCAATCACTGGATGCCATGCTGGCCAGGATGGGTCAGCCGTTACAGTTGTCATTGCTGGTGGATGTGGATTCTGATGTGTTGCTGAAGCGCATCACCGGTCGTCGCAGCTGCGGCTCTTGCGGCGCCATCTACAATATTCATTTCTCCGCGTCCAAGGATGCCGGCAAATGCGATAAATGCGGCGGCAACCTGGTTCATCGTTCTGATGATAACGAAGCAACCGTGGCCAATCGTCTGCAGGTTTATGAGCAGCAGACTGCACCGCTGGTTTCCTATTACAAGGCACAGGGCAAGCTACGCACGGTTCAGGGTATTGGCAGCATTGATGAAATCTTCAGTCGTATGTGCGATGTGATTGAAGCCCAGATTCGTCCGTTGGCCGCAGCCATCAACCGTCCTGCCCCGGCCGCAGCCAAGCCGGCCCCGGCGGCCAAGGCTGAGACCAAGGCTGCAGCACCGGCTGCCAAGCCGAAAAAGGCTGCGAAGAAAGCGGCCAAAAAGGCAGCCAAGAAAGCTGCGAAGAAAGCGGCCAAAAAGGCGGTGAAGAAAAAGGTGGCGAAGAAGGCAGCTAAGAAGAAAGCGGCCAAGAAGACAGTGAAGAAAAAAGTCGCCAAGAAGGTTATGAAAAAGAAAGCGGCGAAGAAGGCTGCAAAGAAAGTGGCAAAGAAGAAGACAGTGAAGAAGAAAAAAGTTGCCAAGAAAGCGGCGAAGAAAAAGGCAGTGAAAAAGAAAAAGGTGGCGAAGAAGGCAGCCAAGAAAAAGGCAGTGAAGAAGAAAACGGCCAAGAAGAAAAAAGCCGGCAAGAAAAAAGCTCGCCGTTAATCACGGCCAGACAAAAAAGCCCGGGAAACCGGGCTTTTTTCTTGCCTGGAAGCGTCTGGACATCGACCCTGCCTTTGCTACTACTAGCCATAGACGCCGGGATTCAGTAATCTGGCCGCCGATAAATAATAAAGTATTGCGAGTTCGATCATGGCGGCAGCTGACAAACCATCACCACGTGGCCCGTTTCCTTTCACCCGCATGCGTCGCATGCGTCGTGACGAATTTTCCCGGCGCTTGATGCGCGAAAACGTCCTCACAGCCAACGACCTGATCCAGCCGGTATTCGTTATTGAGGGCGAAAATCAGACCGAGGCAGTGGTGTCCATGCCTGGTGTCGAGCGAATGAGTATTGATGTGCTGTGTGATTATGCCGAGCGCATTGATGGCCTGGGCGTTCCTGCCATGGCGTTGTTCCCGGTGGTGGGTGCTGATAAAAAATCCGATATGGCCGAGGAGGCCTTCAATCCCGATGGCCTGGCCCAGCGGGCAGTGCGCGCGATCAAGCAACGTGTTCCGGGCCTGGGTGTCATTACTGATGTGGCACTGGACCCGTTTACGTCTCATGGCCAGGACGGTTTGCTGGATGATGGTGGCTACGTCACCAACGACGAAACCGTCGAGGTGCTGGTCAAGCAAGCGCTGTCCCATGCCGAGGCCGGTGCTGACGTGGTGGCGCCATCAGACATGATGGACGGACGCATTGGCGCAATACGTCAGGCGCTTGAGCAAAAGAACTTCCGCAATACGCGCATTCTTGCTTATGCGGCCAAGTACGCATCATCTTACTATGGCCCGTTCCGCGATGCTGTAGGTTCAGCTGGCAATCTCGGCGGGGGCAACAAGTACAGCTACCAGATGGATCCGGCCAACAGCGATGAAGCCCTGCATGAAGTAGCTGCTGACCTTGCCGAAGGCGCGGACATGGTTATGGTCAAGCCGGGTATGCCGTACCTGGATATCGTGCGCCGGGTCAAGGAAACGTTTGCCGCGCCCACATATGTTTACCAGGTCAGCGGTGAATACGCCATGCTGAAGGCGGCAAGTCAGAACGGCTGGCTCGATGAGAAAGCCGTGGTCCTTGAGGCATTATTATCGATGAAACGTGCCGGTGCTGATGGCATTCTCACTTATTATGCGCACGACGTTGCGCAATGGCTGCAGGACACTGCCTAGCTGTCCAAGGTCAATGTTTGCACCGGGAAGGTGCGGGCAGAAGTTGAGCAAGTTACTGAAATTTAATAATTATAATTGGCCTGATTTTTTTTAAACTTTTTCTTGCATGACTCTTTTGTATCCGTATACTGCGCGCCAACGAAAGAGTCCAAAAGAAACAGGGTGCTGATAGGCAGCACCGGAAAAGGAGTTAAACATGCCAAGCTATATGCCGAATCTCTTCGGCCGTTCCCCCATCCGTCCACTCCAGGAACACATGTCCAAGGTTCACGCATGTGTATCCGAGCTCAATTCTCTCATTGATGCCGTGATCGCCAATGACCAGGAAAAGGTCGTCAGTATCCGCAAGGATATTGCCCGGCAGGAGCATGAAGCAGATGAACTGAAGTGGCAGTTGCGCCACCATTTGCCCACCGGATTGTTCATGCCGGTAGATCGTCGCGATCTGCTGGAAGTGCTCACCATGCAGGACAAGATCGCCAACCAGGCCAAGGATATTGCAGGTCTGGTAGTGGGTCGTCGCATGACTCTGCCAGAACCGATGCAAGCCTTGTTCAAAACCTTTGGCGAACGTTCTGTAGACGCAGTTGCCCAGGCGCTGGTCGTTATCAATGAGCTTGATGAACTGGTAGAAACCGGTTTTCGCGGTGTTGAAGTTGATCGCGTAGAGTCAATGATCAGTACGCTCAATGACATTGAGGGCGAAACCGACAAGTTGCAGGTTCAATTACGGGATATCCTGTTCGGTCTTGAAGATGATCTTCGCCCGACTGATGTCATGTTTACCTATCGCCTGATTGAAGGTGTTGGCAAGGTCGCGGATCTGGCCCAGCGTGTAGGCAGTCGCTTGCAGTTGCTGTTGGCACGTTAACCGGCGGAGACAGAATAATGGATCAATATACTCTTTATATTGCGCTCGCGGCTGCGTTCGGTTTGTTTATGGCCTGGGGTATCGGCGCCAACGACGTCGCCAATGCAATGGCCACCTCCGTTGGTTCCAAGGCGATCAGTGTTCGCACAGCAATCATTCTCGCTGCCATTTTTGAATTCGCCGGTGCCTTCCTGGCGGGCGGTGATGTTACCGGCACGATTCGCAAAGGTATTGTCGACACCAGCCATTTCACGGGAAATCCGGAGTTGTTGATATTTGGCATGCTCGCTGCCCTGTTGGCCTCCGGGGTGTGGTTGCTGGTGGCTTCACGCAATGGCTGGCCGGTTTCCACCACGCACACCATTGTTGGTGCAATAGTCGGTTTCGCTGCTGTAGGCGTTAGCGTCGATGCGGTGCAATGGACCAAGGTGGGCACGATTGTTATGAGCTGGGTGGTATCGCCGTTGCTGGCCGGTACCATTGCCTTTATCATTTTCCGTTCGATACAGAACCTGATTCTTGATACTGATAGACCCCTGCATAATGCCCGGAAGTACGGGCCTGGTTATATCTTCCTGGTTACTTTCGTTATTTCCTTGCTCACCATCAAGAAGGGACTGAAACATCTTAAGTTTGAAATCAGTTCGCTGGATGCGTTTGGGCTGTCCGTATTATTCGGTTTGGTCATATCGATTATTGGCTATTGGCTGATTCACCGGGTTAAGGCTGATCCGGAAGCGGAAAAACAGTTCCATTATGCCAGTGTCGAAAAGGTCTTTGCGGTTCTCATGGTGTTTACGGCTTCGTCCATGGCATTCGCGCATGGCTCCAATGACGTGGCCAATGCGGTCGGTCCCCTGGCGGCGGTAGTTAGTACGGCCAAGGCCATGGCGGCAGGCGTGGCCATTGGCAAGCAGAGTGCGCTGCCCGTCTGGATCTTGCTGTTGGGCGGTGGCGGTATCGTCCTGGGACTCGCAACCTATGGGTTTCAGGTAATGCGTACGGTCGGGCAGCGAATTACCGAGCTTACGCCTAGTCGCGGATTTTCTGCCGAGATGGCTGCCGCCAGTACCGTTGTACTTGCCTCGTTCACCGGTTTGCCGGTGTCTACTACCCATACGCTGGTGGGCGCGGTGCTGGGTGTTGGTTTCGCTCGAGGTATTGCGGCCCTCAACATGCGGGTTGTCGGCAATATCTTCATGTCCTGGGTGGTCACTTTGCCGGCCGGTGCCTTTATGGCCATCATCTTTTTCTACATGCTCAAGGGCATGTTCGGCTAACACACCCGTCCCGTACCGCTGGCGGCAGGTTTTTTCCTGTCGCCAGAACGGCTACACTCCAAGCTTACGATTCTTGCGCCTTTAGCCGGCTAGTTGCCGTATGGCGATCGGGCGGCGCTCGCTATAATCGCCGCCTTCGGAATCAAGTTTTTGAGAGGGCATTATGACCAAGAGTCATCGACCGACTGATATCAAGCTGCACCAGAAATCACACAAGCTGGAAATTGCCTTCGAAGATGGCAAGCACTTTGAGCTGCCGTGTGAATACCTGCGTGTCCATTCTCCGTCTGCCGAGGTGCAGGGTCACGGTCCCGGCCAGGAAATCCTCCAGCTGGGCAAGGAGAACGTCAACATCCAGGGGATAGAACCGGTGGGTAACTATGCAATTGCCCTGTTGTTTGATGACGGCCACGATTCCGGCATCTATTCATGGGAAACCCTGTATGATCTTGGCAGCAATTATGACGAGTACTGGGCCAAATACCTGAATCGACTGGAAGCGGCCGGCCACAAGCGCAAGGACGTCAGTTTTTCCTGAGGGGTAAATCATGGGTGAATCATCGCAGCATAAGACCACGCATTTCGGGTATCGTGACGTGCCTGAATCAGAGAAACAGCGCCTGGTGGGTGACGTGTTTCGATCGGTGGCCAGCAAGTACGATGTGATGAACGATCTGATGTCCATGGGTGTCCATCGCCTGTGGAAGCGTTTTGCCATTGACCAGGCCGGTGTGCGACCGGGCATGCGTGTGCTGGATCTTGCCGGCGGTACCGGTGACCTGGCGGTGCTGATGCACAGGCAAATGAAGGGGAAGGGCGAACTGGTGCTGGCGGATATCAATGATGCCATGCTGGAAGTAGGGCGTGATCGCTTGATGGACAAGGGTATTGCCGGCGCTGTTGAGTTTGTCCAGGCCAACGCCGAAGAGTTGCCGTTCCCGTCAGATCGCTTTGATGTTGTCACCATGGCCTTTGGCCTGCGCAATGTCACCCACAAGCAGCGTGCACTGGAATCTATTTTCCGCGTACTGAAGCCGGGCGGAAAGCTGCTGGTGCTGGAATTTTCCAAGCCGGTGGCACCCGGTCTCGACAAGATTTATGACGCCTACTCCTTCTCAATTTTGCCCAAACTGGGCAAGCTGGTTGCCAACGATGAGACAAGTTACCGTTACCTGGCCGAGTCTATTCGCAAGCATCCAGACCAGGAAACGCTCAAGGAAATGATGAGCCGCGCCGGGTTTGGTCGTGTCGACTACTTTAACCTGACAGGCGGCATTGTCGCCCTGCACAAGGCCTGGAAGATCCAGTAAACCCATGACTGAATCGCGTACGCCACCGCCGGTTATCACCTGGCTTGCCGAAGAAATGGTAAATCGCGTACTGCGCATGGACCCGCGCGCGCTGAACCAGCTTGCCGCGCTGGATGGCAAGGTGATCGCGGTCCAGTACCGCGATGAACATGGTAATGAGCTGACGCGATATATCCTCCCCTTTGGCGGCGGCTTGCGCATTCGTCGTGAATACGACGGTCGTGCAGATGTCACCATCGGCGGCAACCTGCCGGTCTACGTGCAAATGCTGTTCAAGGACGCCCTGCCGCAATCCATTGTCAATGCTGATATGCAGATTCGCGGTGACATCGACCTGGGCCAGAAATTCAAAAAAATACTCGAAGCGGTTGAGCCGGATTTCGAGGAAGCGCTGTCCCGCCACATTGGCGATATGGCTGCGCATCGGGTAGGTCGATTGCTGCGTGGCTGGCAGGATTTCAAATCCAGGGCAGGCAGAAAATTCGAACAGGACTTTGCCGACTACGCCCAGGAAGAGGCACGGCTGACACCTTTCAGGCACGAGGTCGACGGATTTCTTGAGGCCGTGGACGATATGCGTGACCGGGTTGATCGACTCGAACGACGCCTGCGTGCAATGAAAGGAACCACGTGAACCGCGTACAGAATTTGCGCCGGCTATTGCGTATTCACCGCGTCTTTGTTCGTCACGACCTGGACGAGTTTGTTTCCGCTGTTCACCTGTTTCGGCCATACCGCTGGTTCCTGCGACTGGCGCCGTGGCGCTGGGTACGCCTGGAGGCAAAAAAGCCGCGTGGTCAGCGTTTGCGCGAAGCCCTGGAAGAACTGGGTCCGATTTTCGTCAAGTTCGGCCAGACACTTTCCACCCGGCCTGACCTGTTGCCTGATGATATTGGCGAGCAGTTGGCCTATCTGCAGGACAGGGTGCCACCGTTTCCCGGTGACCAGGCGGTAGCGGAAATTGAAGCCGCTTTTGCTGAATCCCTGGAAACCCATTTTGCCGAGTTTGATCGCCAGCCAGTTGCCTCGGCGTCTGTGGCCCAGGTGCATTTTGCCCGGCTCCATGACGGCACCGAGGTAGCGGTCAAGGTATTGCGACCCGGCATTGAGCCGGTCATCAAGCGCGACCTTGAATTGCTCTATGCCCTGGCGCGACTGGCGCTGCGCTACTGGCCAACCGCCAGTCGTTTGCGCCCGGTTGAAGTGGTGGACGAGTTCGCCAAGACGCTGGCGGACGAGCTTGACCTGATGCGAGAGGCTGCCAACGCCAGCCAGTTGCGCGGTAATTTTGAAAATGATCCACGCATGTACGTGCCCCAGGTGTACTGGGACTACTGTCGTCAGAATGTCATGGTCATGGAGCGTATCCATGGCATTCCTATTAACGAGATGGACAAGTTGAGAACCGCCGGCGTTGACATGAAACAGCTGGCGCATAACGGCACCGAGATCTTTTTTACCCAGGCATTCCGTGACGGGTTTTTCCATGCCGATATGCATCCGGGCAACCTGTTTATTACCGAGGACGGCCAATACCGGGCCGTGGATTTCGGTATCATGGGCTCCCTGGGCGAGGCCGACAAACGCTACCTGGCGGAAAATTTTCTGGGTTTCTTTAACCGCGATTACCGTGCTGTTGCCGAAGCCCACTTGCGTGCGGGCTGGATCCCTCGTGAGACCCGTGTCGAGGATTTTGAGGCTGCCATCAGGGCAGTGTGCGAACCTATTTTTGCCAAGCCTATCAAGGACATTTCCTTTGGTCGCCTGCTAATGAACCTGTTCCGCACCGCCAGGCGCTTTAATATGGAAGTACAGCCGCAACTGGTGTTGCTGGAAAAAACCATGTTTCAGATCGAAGGGCTGGGTCGGAAGCTGTACCCGGATCTGGACCTTTGGGAAAGCGCCAAGCCCTACCTCGAATCATGGATGAAGGAGCAACTGGGCCCACGCGCGTTCCTGCGTACGGCACGAAAGGAAATGCCCAAGCTTTGGCAGTTGTTGCCTGAAATACCGGGTATGGCCAACGAAATTCTGCGTCGTGAATACCGGGGTGAGCGCATGCAGCAATGGCATTCAGAGGATTTTGAGCAACTGCGCCAGCAGCTGGTTTCAACCCAGAGAGGGCTGCGACGCATTCTGGCCAGCTCCGGTTTGCTGATCGCAGGCGTGCTGGCCCTGGGATTCGGTGTCATGTCTATCCCTTATCACCAGGTATTCTTTCTTTCCGGAGCAACGGCCAGCGCCGCAGGCTTGTTACTTCTCGTTTCCGGCCTGCTGGCGCGAAAACCTGATTAAATTGATCAGTTTGGTCGATAGCCGGGTCTAAATTGTATTCTGGCCGGAGCCGAATTCAGGTTATACTGAATCAGTTATTATTACTCAGAGGGTGCTGGCCAGTGAAAATCTCCGGCCACCAGGTGATTTCCGGTATCGGATTGGCGGGCGTGCTTGCCAGTGGCGCCGTATGCGCCGCAGAAAACTCACCCGGCATCCTGTTGTTTGGCTCCGCCCAGCAGTTACTCGCTTCCAACCAGGGCGTGCTTGCCGGCACCGAAAAGCCGGGGCAGCAGCCGGTTCCTGAAGAAATTCAGTCGTTTGAATCGTTGCGTAGCAAGAATTCCGACAAGGATGCCGAGGGTCGGTACAGCCTGTTTGGTTACCGCGGCGATCGAAACAGCTTCCTTGTGCCTCTGTACAAGGAGCAGGTGCAGACCCGTAAGGAAAAACACAGGTTGCTCGATGGCTGGGGCCTGAAATGGCAGCATACGCTGGAAGATGGCGACAGTTTCGCGCTGTCAGCCCACCGCAGTGACAACCTTTACCACGAAGCCGAAGATATTACTGGCAGCAGTTCCAGCACCATGGCCAGTTTTTCCTGGACCAGTCGCTGGCAGGGCGGCTACCGGCCCAGCCTGACCGGCAGCGTGTTTATCGGTGATGAAACCGGCGAAGCGACTGATGTCGCCGAATCGGTTACAGAGTTTGGTCGTCGCTATTACGGCATTAGTGTTGGTGGTGAGATGACATTGTTCCAGAGTCACACGCCTTATGTATCACTGAAGTTCCAGAAGAATCAGTATAACGAAGATGCGCTGGGTGCGGATTCCGGATTAAACAGCGTTGATACCAGTCATGTTCTGGATAGCGGGATCGACCCGCTTGCCGGTGCCGAAATGTTCTCCCGCCTGTCCGCTGGCTGGAACTGGCGCATTCGTTCAAACTGGAGCGTGACCGCCGAAGCCAACTACATCATGGAAAACAATGAGTACAACGGGAATGTCGATCAGGGCCAGATTTATTTCGGCACCAGGTTTGACTTTCGGTAGCCTATAAATTTGCCTGCACCGAATACAGAAAAAGGGCGGCTTATTGCCGCCCTTGATTATTGTAAAGCCCAATCAGAATATTTCTATCTTGCCTGACTGATCCTCGCTGTAAATGGGAATATAGGTTGCCCAGCCATTGGAGCGATCATCATCGGTAAACCAGATGCCATCCGGACCTGGTGCATCATGAGAGACAAAAGAGACAATATTGCCGTAGTCGTCATAATCAAATTTTGTGTATTGGGCAGGCGAGTCATCAGCAGTAAATGGCAAGCCATCCGGACCAAAATAGTTATAAAAATAATATACAGGCAAATCCTGGTCATTGTATTGAACATGCGAGTAGGCAGGCTGATAAGTGCCAGAAGGAAGATTGGTGTCATCATGAGTAAACCAGTTTCCATCTGCCCCGGCAGCCGTATAGGATAATTCCCGGGACATGTCACCATTGGAAGTATAATCGTAGGTTTGATAATTGGTGACCGTGTCATCCGCGTTATAGGCAATTCCGTCCGGGCCGGTCCAGTGCCCGATTCTTCTGGTCTGAAGATTGTCCCCGTTGTAGAGGTAATTGTAATAATAGGTAATGCCGTCTACATTGTTCCACAATCCGTCCAGGCCAACAGAGTAAACCAATTCTTCTCTTGTTAACACCTGGGTAGGCCCTGTGCTGAAATGCCTGTAAGTTTGATACCAGATCGGATCATCATTGGTTAGCCAGAGACCATCTGCGCCCGGACCATCTGCGCCCCAGTGCGCAGTTTCTTTTTCCAGGTTGCCGTTTGAATCAAAATAATAATAGTAGGAGTAATCCACTGTATCATCGTCGTTAAACCACAGGCCATCCGGTCCAGCATCAGTTCGATACGCTGCACTGACCATGGCACCATTCTGGTGACGGCGATATTCATAATAGGGCTGGCCAACATCATCGGCGGTGTCCCAGGTCCCATCGGCTCCGGCGTCGATGCGAAACTTGTTGTTTCGGTACCGGCCGCCATCAGAATCGATATACTCCACGGTATGCGTTCTGAAAATTACATCATCCGCCGTGTACCAGGCGTTATCAGCACCTTTTCCGGTATAATAAATGTAGCCAGTGTTGGTTTTGTCCGCGGCAATCTGGTAGGAGTACCAGCCTTCCAGTACGTCGTCGCTGGTCAGCCATATTCCATCAGGGCCCGGGGCATTGAACCGGTCAGCCCCGGTAAATGTGTATGTGTCATCCCAACGAAACTGCCGGTAAAAACTGGGCTGTTTTGTGACCGGATCATAGAACATATCTCGATAGACTATGCTTGCGTTGGGAATCAGGGGTGCGGTTGTAACATCTTCATCAGATTTTTCAGATATCCCGCATGCCGAGACCAGGGTGCTGACCATGGCTGCCAGGATTGCAGTTTTTCCGGAACCAGTTGAAATAGCTTTGGAATTATTTGAATTTGTCATGGTCGAATCTTCCTGTGTAGCGGTATCCCTGATTGTTGCTGATTGATGAGTAGTTTTCCAGAATTGAATGAATTCTATCAGGCTGTCCGATGTGGTCATTATTATAGGATTAGGTTGACGGCTGTTCCAGTTCCTGTCATTTTTCAATGAGTGGCAGTTTTCCGCCATCTATATAAGAACTTGTTAATTTTCTGAAGAACCGTTGTTTCGAAGGCAGAACAACCTTGCCAGCCGAGCCAGGTGATTTTCGAAACCTGAATTGTATGACGGGTACTGTTGAACAGGAGTGCTGATCAATGAACTACCTTGGAAGTCGTTACTTCCCGTTTTTTTTGTCTATGACTTTCTTTGTTGGCGGACCGGCGTTTGCAGAACAGGGCGAAAGCTGGGTTTTCGTTCCAAAGGTTTCGGCCAGCAAGAAACAGATGGAGTTTATCGACAAGACGGGAAGTGTCGATGTTGGAATCACCACGGTTACGGCCGAGCTGGCTTTCACGGCAGCCTACAAGCAGTTTTACATGTCGCTCAGTGCCGACGAATCGGTTAACAGTACCTATGAACTGGAAGCGGAGAGAGAGTTGCAGTCCAGTCGCCAGGATTACGCGTTGACGTTCGGCTATAACATTGCCGGTTTTAATATTTTTGCAGGTTACAAGGACGGCCAGTCAGAAATCTCTTCGAAGGAAATCTTTACCGGAGAACTGACTGACCTGACGTTTCGGGACAACGGCCCGTTCCTGGGGTTTAGTTACGGCTACCAGATGGACAAGTATGGCAGCATCGGAGCAAATGTCGCCTACGCCGCGATGGCGGGACAGCTTATCAGGGGCAGCTCGGTCTCACCGTTTATACTGAATCTGGATGGCGATACCAGTGGTGTGAGTTACGGGCTGTATTGGTCGGTACCGGTTAATGACAGCCAGGTGTTTTCGGCAAATCTCAAATCCCACCGCTACCAGTTCAGCAGTGATTTGATTGATTACGAGCAGAATTTCGACATTTTGTCCTTGTCTCTTTCCTCCTATTTTTAGCCGTTTGACCGGCCCGGCCCGGGACGGCCGGGGCCGGGTGACCGACCCGCGCCCGGTCGGCGATGCCCATTTGTTACGCGTGTCACAAATTCGCAGATTCACAGCCAAAATCCAGCCAGTAAATGTTACCCGGTCTGAACGTGCTGCTATAATTCAGAATCAAACCGGGTGGTCGGCCCCTTTCTTGCCGGCGTACTTGCTCGTCAACCCGGGTAGACCGGGACCGGATCGGGAAATTGTGGATCATGGCACAGGATAATTACGAAAAAACCGCCATCATGTTCGCTGATGTGGAAGGCAGTACGCGCCTGTACGAAAGACTGGGCGATATCGCCGCCCAAAAGAGTATTGAATATTGCCTGTCACGAATGGCTGATGTGATCCAGTCGCACAAGGGGACTGTTATTAAAACGATCGGCGATGAGATCATGTGCCGATTTGCCACCGAGGACGAGGCCGTCGGTGCGGCCTGTGCACTGCAGGAATCCATGGAATTACCGGCGCCGGAAGGCATTACCATGCCGGCGATTCGCATTGGCTTGCACTACGGGCTGGTGGTCAACAAGGATGGCGATATTTTTGGTGATGCGGTCAATGTCGCGGCGCGCATGGCCTCCATCGCCAAGGGCAAGCAAATAATCACTACGCAGGACACCATCGTCAATCTCAAGGGTGCCAACGCAACAAAGGCCCGGGAGTTTGATCGCGCAATGGTCAAGGGCAAGGCTGAGGAAATCACTATCTACGAGGTCTTGTGGAATGAAGAAAATGTTACCCGGATGCAGACAGCATCATCGCTGGCTGCCATTGCGACAGCATCGACACTTACATTAAGCTACCAGGGGAAAGACTACGAGCTGAATGCCAAGTCACCTGACGTGGTTATGGGTCGTGACGAACGTTGCACCATCCGCGTTGACAGCAACTTCGCCTCGCGGGTTCATGCCCGTGTCGAGTATCGTCGTGGCAAGTTTGTGCTTATTGATCAAAGCACCAACGGTACTTATGTGGATACCGGTCAGGGCGAGCCAATTTATATTCGACGCGAGGAGTTGCCATTGATGAGCAGCGGGGCAATCTGCCTGGGCGAGCCGACCCGGGAGGATGCTCCCCACCTCATAAGGTACCGCGCCGGATAAACGAACTTATTATAAAGGCTGGGGAGCAGGCAGGATTCTTATGGCACAGGCGGATATCGAAATTACGATTCCCGGATACCGGATAATCAACCAATTGGGACGCGGTGGCATGGCGGTGGTTTATCTCGCCATCCAGGAATCGGTCGAACGCAAGATCGCACTCAAGGTAATGTTACATGCATTGGGTGCCGACCCGACATTCAGCGAGCGATTCCTGCGCGAAGCCCGAATTGTTGCCCAGCTTTCCCATCCTAATATTGTTGCCGTATATGATGTCGGTGTTCATGACAATAATCATTTTATTGCCATGGAGTTTCATGAGGGCGGCGAGCTCAAGGACCGCATCAAGACCGGCCTGGCACTCTCCGAGGTCTTGCGCATCACCAAGCAAATGGCGTCCGCGCTGGATTTTGCCCACAACAAGGGTTATGTACATCGTGACATCAAGCCTGAGAACGTCCTGTTCAAAAGTACTGGCGACATAGTTATATCCGACTTTGGTATTGCCCGTGCCAGTAACAGCAATACACACATGACTGCAACCGGCTCGGTAATTGGTACACCGCATTACATGAGTCCGGAACAGGCGCAAGGCAAGGACCTGGACGGTCGCTCTGACCTGTACAGTCTCGGTATTGTCTTTTTCGAGATGCTCTGCGGCGTTGTTCCGTTCAAGGGTGATTCGGCCCTGTCGGTTGGTATCAAGCACCTGCGTGACCCGATTCCTCGTCTTCCGGGTCAGTACAGCATGTTCCAGACCGTGCTCGACAAGATGATCGCCAAGGATCCTGAAGACCGTTGGCAAACGGGCGCCGATATCGTCAAGACAGTTGAAATGCTCGAATTGCAGCTGGGTGATATGGCCGGTGAAGTGACATCGCAGAATATGGCCATCACCGAGGATGATCTTGGTGCGACGGTGATCACCACCCAGGTAGGCGGCAAGACAGTCAGTGCCAGGACCATGGTTACACCACCACCTTCCGCCGGCGCCAAATCCGCCGGTGGCGGAATGAAGTGGGTGGCCAGTATTGTTTTGCTGGCCGGTCTTGGTGGTGCCGGTTATTACTACCTTAATTTCATCAAACCGGTAACACCACAGCCGGTAGCGGCAGTTGCGCCGGTGGAAAAAACGACAACCATTACCCGCGAAGTTATTGATCCCAAGGCGACGGAAGAAACCAAGAAAGCGCTGGCGGAAATCGAGGCAGAAAAACAACGCTTGGCCGACTTGCGCAAGCAGGAGGAGTTGCGCCAACAGCAGCTCGATGATCGGCGCCAGCAGGATGATGAGCGCAAACAGAAACAGGCTGCGGAACGTGAACAGCAACTGGCTCTGAAGCAGCAGCGCGAAGATGCAAAAAAAGCCGAAGTGCGCCAGCTCGACCAATTGATCAGTCAGGCTGATGACTACCTGTCACCACATCGGTTGAGTGGAGGTCGAATCGAGCAGGCGAGAGAGTCATTTCGCAAGGCCGCGAGAATCAATCCGAGCGACCCAAGAGTCGCTGATGGTGATCGAAGAGTGGCCGATGCCTACTTGCGCCTGGCAACCGACCTTACTGACAAGAAGGATTACGGTGGAGCCAAGAGCCTGATCGCCAGCGGGCTCGCTATTGTGCCTCAGCATTCACGGTTGCTGGATCTCCAGGCTTATATTGAAAAGCAGGAAAAGCCGACCAAGCGACGCAACTTCGGCGGGTTCTAGGGATGTGCATGCCCGGGCACAGAATCCCGTGATTCACCGTTCCCGGTCAGCAGCTTAACCCCAGTCCAGGCGCTTGCTGAACACAGCGGTTTGTCCACGCTCCTGGTAGCCCAGAGACGGGTAGAATCCACGCTTGTAGGATTCGCGTTCTCGACCGTTCATGACAGTAATGCGGAAACATTTTTGCTGGGCGGCCTCGGCTTCGATGGCTGTCATCAGCGCCTGGCCAACGCCTGAGCCACGATGATTCTCGTCAACGAACACTTCGCTGATCATCATTTCCCGGCCGGCAAACAGCAGGTAGGTAATGGTTTCGCCGTGGATGTAGCCGATAACACGCTTGTTGACTTCAGCGACCAAAAGTAATGCATTTTCCTCGGTAATCAGTTCCTGCAGGCGTTGTCGCAGCGTACTGCCGTCGGCCTTGAATGCAGGGTTCCAGCCCAGTTCCTTGTGCAGGTACATTACTGCCTCTATGTCACCGGGAGTTAGCGGGCGAATGCGGATTTTCTTTTTCTTTTCTGTCATGTCGTATTACCGTTTGTGAGTTCCTGTGTGTAATCAATTATCGAGTTGTCCCGGTTGCGGGGTCAGCGTACCAGACCGGCTTCGACCTTGTCGCGAATATCCCGGCCTTCAAGTTTCTCTATTAATGTTAGCGCGAAGTCCATGGCAGTGCCCGGTCCGCGCGACGTGATGACTTTACCGGCCTCTTCAACGGCGGTGCCAGTGACAGTGACGGATTCAAAATCCCCGGTCTGGAAAGTGCCTGGATAGCAGGTAACCTTGTTATTGGTCAGTATACCGGCGCTGGCCAGCACTTTGGGCGCCGCGCAAATGGCGGACACATATTTGTCATCGGCAGCCATGGACTGTACCAGCCCGGTTATGCGTGGATCCTTTTCAAGGTGGGTTGCGCCGGGTTGGCCGCCCGGCAATACCAGCATATCGTATTCAAATGCCAGCGCCTCATCGAGTGTCATGGACGGTTGCAGCTGTGCGCCACGACTGGCTTTCACCAGGCCGGGTACCAGCCCGGCAGTGACAACCTTGATCCCGGCACGGGTCAGTAGGTCGGTGATAGTGATGGCTTCGAGTTCTTCGAAACCTTCGGCAAGCGGGACGAGGACGGTAGCCATGCGGGTTGCTCCTCTGTGGTATTTGTCTGTGTAGCCCTGGTCAGGGTCAGCATCTGTTTCAGGCTGACAAGTGTAACGCCTTCCTTGTCCAGTGTAGACAGCCGTCGTTCCAGCACGTCCATGGTTTCCGGGTAGGGGTGGCCGATGCCAATTGCATGGCCGCGACGACGGGCGATACGAAGCAGTTGATCAAACTGGCGCTGGATGGCGTCATGACTGGCGGTGTTGTCGAGAAACACGTCGCGCTCAAGCGTGGGAATGGTAAACCGCCTGGCAACGCTTGCGGCAACGCTGCGTGGACTGGTTACCGAGTCAATAAATACCAGGCCCTGGTGTCCACGCATGGCTTCCATAACCGCGGCCATGGCCCGGCCGTCAGTAGTCAGCGCGCTTCCCATGTGATTGTTCATGCCCATGACATGAGGCACGGATTGCAGGTTGTAGGCGAGGGTAATGGCAATTTCCAGGTCCGGCATCGAAGCCAGTATTTTACCCGGCCCCGGGTCCTTGTCCTGCAGCGTTGACTCCATGGGCTGATGCAATATCACTTCTTTGCCCTGCCTGTGTGCCAGCTCGGCGAGCGCGGTGCTGTGCATGCCATGGGGCAGGACGGCACATACAACCGGTCCGGGCAGCCGTGCTGCACGCTCGCCTTCCCGGGGCCTGTGCCCGAGGTCGTCGATGATTATGCTGATGGAGGCACTGAACCCGGTTACCGGAACCAGGGAAAGAAAAATGGCGGCAACGAATTGCCGCCATGGATGGGTCATCAGGAAGTTAGCCTTGTTTGAAGACATTGATACCTTTTAACAGGTTGAGCGCTTCACCAAGCTGGAAGTCTTCATCGGCAGCGTTGCTGTTTGCATCCTTGTTGCCGTCTTTGGATGTGCCTTCTTTCCCCGGGTTATTGCCATTGCTCAGGTGCCCGCTGAGATCAGCTTCACTCAGGCGCTTGATGTTTTCGGTTCGTGTCAGTGTGGCCTGTTCACTGATAATGTCGGGAACAATGCCGGTGGCCTGGATTGAGCGACCCTTGGGCGTGAAGTAACGTGCCGTGGTCAGCTTCAGCGCGGTACCGCGACTCATGGGCAGGATGGTCTGGACCGAGCCCTTACCGAAGGTCTTGGTGCCAAGAATGATGGCGCGATTGTGATCCTGCAGCGCCCCGGCCACAATTTCCGATGCCGATGCTGAGCCGCCATTGACCAGGACAACCATTGGTGCGCCGTTGAGAATATCGTTAGGCGTGGCGCTATAGCGCAACTTGGAATCCGAGGCACGGCCTTCGGTATAGACAATCAGTCCGGATTTCAGGAAAGCATCACTGATGCTGACAGCGGCCGGCAGCACGCCACCGGGGTTATTGCGCAAGTCCAGGATCAGCCCCTTGAGATCACCCTTGGCTTCCTTCTTAAGGTTACTGATTGCAGATACCAGCGCCTTGGCAGAGTTGGCCTGGAATGCGGTCACGCGGGTATAACCATAGCCGGGTTCAAGCATGCGGCTCTTCACACTTTGAATCTTGATGACGGCGCGAACCAGGGTGAATTCCAGCGGTTTGCCTTCACCTTCTCGAGCCACGGTCAGGGTAATCCGGGTTCCGACCTTGCCGCGCATGTGTTTGACCGCATCAGAAAGACTCATGCCTTTCACCGCGGTGTCGTTGAGTCTGATGATCAGGTCACCGGCTTTCAGGCCGGCGCGCTCTGCTGGCGTATCCTCGATGGGGGACACCACCTTGACGAAACCGTCGTCCATGGTGACCTCAATGCCGAGACCGCCAAATTCACCCTCGGTGCCAATACGCATTTCCTTGTAGCTTTCCTGGTCGAGGAAAGAAGAATGTGGGTCGAGATTGGTGAGCATGCCCTGAACCGCGTTTTTCAGCAGCTGCTTGTCCTCCACATCCTCGACGTAATCACTCTTGATGCGGTTGAACACCTCGGTAAAAGTGCGCAGGTCTTCCAGTGGCAGCGGTTCAATTTTTTTCTCGCTGCGCTTGGCCAGGGCCGTGTGATCCAGGCTGGCGCCGATACCGATAGCGATACCGGTAATCAGGATAAGTGCATAGCGTGCGGTCATTCCCATTCCTCGTTACTCCGTCAAAACGCCTTCCCCGTCAGTGTAGTTTGCACCAACGCATCGGGTCTTGTGGCTTTCCGTTATATCGGATTTCAAAATATAGTCCGGGGCGGGGAGGGTTGCCGGTGTTGCCGCTGACAGCAATGGTCTCGTTGGCCTCCACCCAGTCGCCGACCCCTTTAAAGAGGCTCTCGTTGTGGCCGTATAATGTCATATAGCCGTCACCATGTTCCAGTATCAAGAGCAGCCCAAAACCACGCAACCAGTCCGCGTAGGCAACGCGGCCGCGAAACGGGGCTTGCACGGGCGTACCCGTGCGCGCCTGAATAAACACACCTTTCCAGCGTAAATCGCCCGCGCCCTTGGATTCGCCAAAGCGAGAATCCGGTCGACCCTTTAAGGGTAGACGCATTTTCTGCCGGGCGCTGGCAAATCGGGCACTATCACCCAGAGAGGCAGGGATATCGGACAAGATGCCTTGCAGCTGCTGTAGCAGCGATTCCAGTTCCTGTTCATTGCGGCGCAGTCGTTGAAGTGTTTGCTCCTGGCCACTGATATCCCGCTTCAGGCTGGCGAGCACGATATTGCGCTGCTCGCGGGCGCCGGACAGAGCGGTGTTTTGTTCCATTTGCCGGTTTTTCAGGGTGTTGAGCTGTATTTGCTTGTCCTGGATAGCGGATGTGGTCCGATCCAGGCGCGTCAGTTGTACATTGACGGCACCGATTTGCTGTTGCCGCGACTCGCTGAAGTAACGGTTATAGGTCATGACCCGGGTCAATGTCTCCGGCCGCGATTGGTTGAGCAGCAGCTTGATGGTCGGCTGGCGCCCGGACAGGTAAGCCGAGCGGATCTGTTGTGCCAACCTGTCCTTGTGTTGCTGCAATTGGCCATCGAGCTGCTTCTGTTCGTGTTGCAGGTCGACGATCTTTTTGCGGGTTTTCTGCAGCGACTGGTCAGTCAGGCGTATCTGGCGTCGAATGTTGCCAATTTCTTTTTCGGTGCGCCGTTGTTCTCGTGTCTCGTGGCTGTACTGACTGCGATTTTGCTGCAAGTTCTGCTGCAGTGCCTCAATGCGCTGGCGCAGCCTGGTCAGTTCGGCGGCCTTGTCGGTTTGTTCATCGGCGAAGCTGACACTGAAAATCGGTGTGACAAGTGAAAGCAGGACAATATGGCGCAGCAGCATGATTCTCATGGTACCCGGTCAGCGCCGGCTTGAGTACCCACGACGGCCCGGGCCGTCGTCACTTGCTATTGGCGCGCTCAGCAATCACCGTTCTGCAGGGTAACCAGCGGTCGCCCGGTCATTTCCGCGGGAATTTTCAGATTCATCAGGTAGAGCATGGTCGGGGATATGTCTTCCAGCGAGCCGGTGGTAGCGATTTCTGCGTCACGCCCCACGTACATGAACGGCACCTTGTTGGTGGTGTGAGCGGTATGTGGCTGGCCGGTCTCGACGTCAAACATCAGTTCAGCGTTGCCATGGTCGGCGGTAATCAGCATTTCGCCGCCGGCTTTTTTCAGTGCGTCGTAAACGCGGCCGAGGCAGATATCCAGTGCTTCGATGGCCTTGACCGTGGCATCAAAATCGCCGGTGTGGCCGACCATGTCCGGGTTGGCGAAGTTGCAGATGATGGCGTCGTAGGTGCCGCTGTCTATGGATTTGACCAGTTCGTCGGTCAGCATCGGCGCATTCATTTCCGGTTTCAGGTTGTAGGTGCGCACATCCGTTGGCGACGGGATCAGCTTGCGATCCTCGCCTTCGTAGGGCTCCTCGCGACCGCCGTTAAAAAAGAAGGTCACGTGGGCATATTTCTCGGTTTCGGCGATGCGCAGCTGGTGTTTGCCCAGGTTGGACAGGTATTCGCCAAAAACGTTCTGCAGTCGCATCGGTGGAAATGCGACCGGGATATCAAAGTCCGAGTTGTACTCGGTCAGGCTGACAAAGGCACCCAGCTTGGGGAATTCCTTGCGTTCGAAATCGTCGAAATCCGGTTCGATGTAGGGGCGGGTCATTTGTCTCGCCCGGTCGGAACGGAAATTCATGAAAATCAACACATCACCGTCGCGAATATGCACGGCCTTGGAGCCTTCCGGTACCAGTACCGTGGCCTTGACGAACTCGTCGGTTTCACCACGTTTATAGGCCATGTGCAGCGCTTCGCTGGCGGAACGGGCGGTGTACTGGGCCTTGCCCAACGCCGACAGTTCGTAGGCAGCCTGGATGCGCGGCCAACGGTGGTCGCGGTCCATGGCGTAGTGGCGACCAATCACGGACGCGAAGCGGCCGTTGCCGAGTTCGGTGAATTTTTCTTCCATGCGCGCGATGGAGGTAATGGCGCTTTCGGGCGGTGTGTCGCGGCCGTCCAGGAAAGCGTGCAGGTAGATTTTCGGCGCGCCGCGTTTGACCGCCAATTCAGCCATGGCCTGGATATGATCCTCGTGGGAGTGGACGCCGCCCGGGGACAGCAGGCCCATGATGTGAACCGCTTTTTTGTTCTTGATCGCGAGGTCTACGGCGGCAGTGAGCGTTTTATTATTGAAAAAGTCGCCCGAGCTGATGGCCTGGTTGATCCGGGTGTATTCCTGGTAGACCACGCGGCCGGCGCCCAGGTTCAGGTGGCCGACTTCCGAGTTGCCCATCTGGCTGGATGGCAGGCCCACCGCGGCTTCCGAAGCCTGGATAAACGTGTGCGGATTATCCTTCCAGAGCCGATCCCAGTTCGGAGTCCGGGCGTTGGCAATGGCATTGTATTCGGTTTCGGTGCGGTGACCCCATCCGTCAAAGATGAGTAAAAGTAAGGGTTTAGGGGTGAAAGCCATATGGCGTTTGCGCTTCCTTCTTCAGTATTTCGGTCTTTATTCGTATGAATATAATTGTATAATGTTTCGATTATAAAGGCAGCAGGCAATACGCCAATGAACAACAAAAAGCGTATTTGAAAACCTGCACCAGCCGCGTGGGTATCGGTGCACCTCCAGGAGCGCTGATCCACGAACAGAATACGGGGCGCGACACCACTGTCCCAATAATCAGGAGAAGGAGGCAGCCATGAGCGTTGCAGCAGAAAATCTACAAGATATTCTCATTACCAGCGAAGACGATATTCATAACGCCGCCCGCTCCATGAAAGCCATGGCCCACCCGTTGCGCCTGAAAATTCTCTGTATTCTCGGCGCCAACGACGAAGTCAGTGTTCAGGACATGGTCGATCAGGTGGGCACTTCGCAGAGTAATATTTCCCAGCATCTGTCGATCCTGCGTGACAAGGGCATCATCAATTCCCGCAAGGACGCCAACAAGGTGTTCTACAGCATCGCCGATCCCAAGGTCGTCAAGCTGATCGGCTCCATGCGCGAGGCGTTCTGCACGGCAGGCATCTGATCCTGCCAGTTGTTTCTGGCGGCAGGAATATCTCCGTCGAACATGATCAAGCCCGTCGCCCGGGCTTTTTGTCGCTATAGTTTACTGGTTCCTGGCCGCAGGTTCGGGTTTGCACTGCGCGTTGCGCCTGCAGCCTGGTGCAACAAATATCCGGTGTGTCGAGCATCCAGACAAATGGATAATTCGGAACACCGCGCCAGGCGGCTATAATCGGAGCCGTTCCCGTTCTTCAGCTTGCTGCTGCGCCTGGCAGGTAGTCGACCGGAACAACATGCAACCAGGGCAAAGATGCGCGAATAATGGTTAGAAACTCGTTTTATAATATGTTGGGACTGGGTTTGCCCCTGGTTGCCGCAGTGATCACCATACCGATGCTGTTAGACGCGCTCGGTACCGAAAAGTTTGGCGTGTTGACTCTCATCTGGGCGGTGGTGAGTTATTTTGGTTTATTTGACCTAGGCCTTGGCCGCGCACTGACGCAACAACTAAGCGTCAGTTGGGCGAAAAATGACTCCGAAGCTGCGGATGAACTCGTCTTTGTCGGGCTCGGCATCATGGCGCTAATCGGGATAGTTGCCGCGCTGCTGATGGCTGCGACTGCCGGATGGATAACCGGCAAGCTCGCCGGAATTGAGAACCCGGATGAGGTGGTCGCCTCCGTGTATGCCATGGCACTGGCGGTGCCTTTTATCGTGCTGACCACGGGGTTGCGCGGAATCCTGGAGGCCAAACATCGTTTTGGCATTATCAACTTGATTCGTCTGCCAATGGGGCTGTACACGTTCGTTGCCCCGGTAGTGGTAACCCTGTACATCAGTAACAGCCTGGAAGATATTGCCATCGCCTTAACGCTTGGGCGCGTTGCATCGTTTTTCGCACACGCCTTCTATTGCCGTGGCCTGGTATCGATTCCCGCTTCCGGTGCTCGATATCGGCCCGGGGTGGCCCGGCGGCTGACTACTGCCGGCGGCTGGATCGCGGTAAGCAATATTCTCGGTCCGTTAATGAGCTACGTAGACCGGATGATTATCGGCATGGTGGTGTCGGTATCGGCCATCACCTACTACGCAACTCCCTACGAAGTGGTTTCCAAGTTGTGGGTTATCCCCGGCGCGTTGACGGCAGCCATCTTCCCGCTGTTCTCGGAAAAAAGTCACCGGCATATATCGGAAAATAGCAGCGACTTCCGGTTATCCGTCGTCCTGATCTTCGGCATGATGTTTGTTCCTACGATGATGTTGTCATTGTTCTCGAGGGAGATCCTGTCGTTGTGGCTCTCAAGCGAGTTTGCCGGGCAGAGCTACATGGTTATGATCGTGTTTTGCGTTGGCGCGATTTTAAATGGCCTGGCCACGGTACCATTCACTTATATCCAGGGAGTCGGCCAGGCGCGCTACACCGCCCTGATTCATGCCGTCCAGTTCCCGGTTTTTGTCGTGTCGCTGTACATATTTTCACAGGCCTACGGATTGATGGGCGCCGCCGGCGTATGGTTGGCGCGTATCGTCGTGGATAATTTTCTGATGTTCCTGGTGGTCTCGCAGGTCATCGGCTTGCGCATAAGGGAAGTGATCCGTTTTATCGCGGCTGGCCTGTCGCTGGTGGCGGTGGGGCTGTCACTGCTGATGATTATGGAGGGCCTGGTGGCGAAATTGGCGGCACTGGTGTTGCTCAGCCTGGCAGCGATGGCGCTATGTGCTGTCGAATATCGGGCATTGCGCAGCAAGGGGCTGTAGAATGCCGGTTTGCCGGGTGGTCAAACACAACGCTTTGTTACAGGCAGGCATGCTGGCGCCGCAGTTGAAGACAAAATTTATGATTGGCAGGTTGAACTAATGAACGATGGAAAACCGGTAATCTCGGTGGTTGTCGCTACCCATAATCGAAGTGTCTATGCGATCAGCGCGATCAGGGGAATCCTGGCAATTAAAAGTAATGACTTGCAACTGGTTGTTCATGATTCAAGTGACGACGGAAAGCTGGCTGCCGCCGTTTCCGAATTTGCCGCAGACAACAGGTTTGTTTATCGCCACAGCGAAACGCGATTGTCCATGACCGATAACTATTGCCAGGCGCTGGATTTGGCAACAGCAGATTACGTTTGCGTAATTGGCGACGACGATGGCGTGTCATCTGCCATTGTTGAATTGGCACACTGGGCAAAGCGGCACCAGGTCGATGCAGTAGTGCCCAAAATTTCCGCCAACTATGCCTGGCCGGATTTTCGCACCGCCCGGCTGGGTAATCGCCATGCATCGCGTATGTATGTTATCGATTATTCAGGCCAATGGCGCTGGATTGATTCGAAGGCGGCTGTTACCAGGTCATTTGGCGATGCAACTCAGGGCACAGAAGGTCTGACCAAGCTGTATCATGGCATTATCGCGCGTGATGTGTTGATCCGCATCAAGGCGGAAACAGGATCATATTTGCACGGCGTCAGCCCGGATATATCTGGCGCATTGTCCATCGGCTTGCGTGTTGATCGCTTTGTCGAAATTGATTTCCCGTTTTCACTGCCTGGTGCCGCCGGGGGCAGCAACACCGGTCGCAGCGCCATGGGTACGCACAAGGGCAAGCTGGAAGATGATCCGCACATCAAGCCATATCGGAACCTTGTATGGCCTGACGAGATTCCCCGGTTTTTCAGTGTCGAGACAGTATGGGCGCAAGCGGGCTATGCTACCTTGCTCGCCAACAATATATCGCCTGAAAAAATGAACCTGGCCAGGCTTTACGGGCTATGCCTTGTCACGCACGGCAGTTACGCCGGCGAGATTTATAAATCCATAAAGTCCTGCTCACAAGGCAGGAACACGAGCCTGGTGTTGATGTTGATACAGGTTGCCCGGTACAGCATCGAATCACTTGCACTGAAAATATTTGCCTTGGCCCGGCGCCTGATGAAACCGTCAGTGAGCGCCGGAAGATTCTTTGTCAGTGACATCCCGGATATCCAGGCAGCCATGAGTCGGCTTGAAGAGATTATTGTCGAACGTGGTATTGGCTGGGATGACAACCTGAAAGACTGACTTTAGTCATAACAAAAAGCGCATTGGAGCAGTTTTTGAATAATACCGTTCATTGCCCGATTGGTGACAGCGAATCAATCCTCGGGTACGAAGTGCTCACCGATGACCTCTATGGTTCGGACCTTCGCGTAGATATCTATCGCTGCCAAAGCCAAGAGTGCAAACACGAGTTTGTTCCACCTTTGCCGGGTGCGGCAGCAATACGGGAAGCGTATACACGGTATTCAACGCATAGTTACAGCGATACACCTGTCGGCCTGGCGCACAGGGTTTACCAGGCCCTGGTCAGGATGGCCGGTTTCGCGCTGTTGCCTGCCATAGTTTTTGTTGTTTCGATTGTATTCAGGTTGCGCCCGGGCATTGGCGAGGAAGTTGTTGCCAGGGCCAGGCCATTAACAGTTTCCTGAGCAGTGACTCAGCATGCATTCGGCGAACACCGGCAATTGTAAAGGGAGAGCTTTGACATAATGGCCCTGTTGATCCACGCACCCAATGTTCATGTCGGTGGCGGCCTGCGCCTGCTGCGCGACCTGCTGGCGGCATTGCCGGAAGATTGTCGTTTCCTGCAGCTGGATGAACGCGTGCGTGGTCGGGTCGGGATTCCGGCACATATCACCGTGTCCTGGGTGGCGCCATCTATTCTCGCCCGCCTGGCTGCTGAAGGCCGGTTGCGCGCTGAAGTCGAGCCGGGCGATACGGTGTTGTGTTTTCATGGCATGCCACCGTTAACGCGGTTGCCGGGCACGATCGTGGTGTTTGTGCAAAACCGCATCCTGCTGGGTCGCGGCAGCCTCGCCGGCTTCAGTGCGTTTGTACGGTTTCGCCTCACCGTGGAAAGACTGTGGTGCCGCTGGTTCCGCGGCAATGTCGATCGTTACGTGGTGCAGACTCCTTCCATGGCCCGGGACCTGCAAGGCTGGCATGGCGGCCAGGTTGCCATCAAGGTTGCGCCCTTCATTGGCGATATCAGCAAGCCGTCAGCAACAGCCAAAACCGGGCCTGACTATATCTATATAGCCAGCGCCGAACCGCACAAGAACCATGTACGTTTGATTGATGCCTGGGTACTGCTGGCGCAACAAGGGCTGTTTCCGTCATTGCTGCTGACCGTCGATGAAAGCAAAACGCAGCTGATCGAACAAATCGAATCAGCGCGAACCGAATACAAAGCCAACATCATTAACTGCGGCTCGCTCAGTCATGATGAAGTGTTGCAGTTGTACGCCAGTGCCGGTGCGCTGGTATACCCGTCATTGTCCGAATCCTTCGGCCTGCCGCTGGTGGAAGCGCAGGCTTTCGATCTGCCCATTATCGCTTCCGAGCTGGATTACGTCCGCGATGTTGCCGAGCCGGTACAGAGCTTTGATCCGTGTTCACCGGTTTCCATCGCCCGCGCCGTGCGCAGGCACATGGCTGTCGCCGGGCAACCGCTGGTTATTCATACGGCAGCGGCGTTCTTCCGCGAGGTGAGAACGCATTGAAACTGCTGATCGTAAGCCAGTACTTTCACCCGGAACGTTTTCTGATTAATGATATCGCCCGGACACTGGCTGCGCGCGGCCATGAAGTCGATGTGCTCACCGGCAAGCCCAATTACCCTGAAGGCAGGTATTACCAGGGTTACGGTTTCTTCGGTATCAATCGTGAACAGTGGCAGGGCGTGAATATCTTTCGCCTGCCGCTGGCCGCGCGCGGTCGCGCCAATGCCATACGCCTGATCATCAACTACCTGTCGTTCGTGGTGTCGGGCCTGTTGCTCGGGCCCTGGGCGTTGCGTGGTCGTCGCCATGATTGCGTGCTGGTGTTCGCCAACTCACCGCTGCTGAAAGCCATTCCCGCCATATTCGTCAGCTGGATCAAGCGCGCGCCGCTGTTGATCTGGGTGCAGGACCTGTGGCCGGAAAGTCTCACCGCCACCGGTCACGTGAATAACTCGCTGGTCATGTCACTGGTCAGAAAGGTGGTGCGTTTTATTTACCGTCACGCCGACATGTTGTTGGTGCAGTCGCATGCGTTTGAGCCATCGATCCGGCAGCTCATGCCCGACGCGGTCATCCGCTATTACCCCAACTCGGTAGACCAGGTGTTCGATACGCCCGAGCACCAGCCGGGGCCGTGCCCGGCGCCAATGGCCGACGGATTCCGCGTCGTCTTTGCCGGCAATATCGGCTCGGCGCAGGCGCCGGACGTGATTGTCGAGGCGGCCGCGGCACTGGCCGATACGCCCGAAATACGCCTGGTGATGATAGGTGACGGCAGCAAGCGTGCATGGATGGAGCAGCAGGCGCAGCAGCGCGGCTTGACCAACCTGGTGTTTCCGGGCAGTTTTCCGCTGGAGCAGGTGCCCGGATTGCTGGCCCATGCCGACGTACTGTTGGCAACACTCAACAAGCAGCCTATCTTTGCCCTGACAATTCCCAGTAAAATCCAGTCCTACATGGCCATGGCCAGGCCGGTCGTGGTCAGTATTGATGGCGAGGGCGCGCGCATCGTCGAGGAAGCCGATTGCGGGCTGGCGGTTCCGGCAGGTGATGGCGCCGCGCTGGCGCAGGCCATTCGCCGGCTTCATGCCACGGACGCCGGGCAGCGCCGGCAGCTGGGGCAAAATGGCCGTCAGTATTACGAAACCCACTTTGGTCGGGAGCATTTAATGCAGGAACTGGTTACTCTCTGTCAGCAGGCCATGAACCGGGACCGGGAGCACAATCAATGAAGGTATTGGTATTTGGCGCCAGCGGCATGCTCGGTAATGCCGTCATGCGCGTATTGAGCGAATCCGCGGACCTGGATGTGTATGGCAGCGTGCGCTCCGGCGCGGCGAAGAAATATTTCCCCGAGGCCATTGCCGCAAAACTGATCACCGGCGTCGACGTGGAAAACCACGACAGCCTGGTCAATGTCTTCGCCGAGGTGAAGCCGGACATCATCATCAACTGCGTCGGCCTGATCAAGCAACTGGCCCACGCCAATGACCCGTTGTCAGCAATCCCCATTAACAGCCTGCTGCCACATCGGCTGGCGAAACTGGCGAAACTGGCCGGTGCGCGCATGATTCACATGAGCACCGATTGCGTCTTTACCGGCGAAAAAGGCGGCTATACTGAGGACGACAAATCCGACAGCACGGATTTATACGGCGTATCCAAGTATCTCGGTGAAGTGAAATACGATCACAGCATTACGCTGCGCACGTCCATCATCGGTCACGAGCTGGGTGGCGGCAGTAACGGCCTGGTCGGCTGGTTCCTGTCACAGCAAGGATCGTGCAAGGGGTTTACCCGGGCGATATTTTCCGGCTTGCCAACCGTGGTGCTGGCGCAGGTGATTCGTGACGTGGTAATCCCGCGCCCGCAAATGAGCGGCCTGTATCATGTTGCCGCTGCACCGATCAACAAGCACGACCTGATCACGCTGGTGGCAAAGCAGTACGGCAAGACTATCGATATCAGGCCTGACGACAAGCTGGTCATTGACCGCTCGCTGGATGCCAGCCGGTTCAACAGCGAAACCGGTTATACGCCGCCGGCCTGGGAAGAGCTGGTCAGGGTGATGCATACCTATTATATGAAGCAAGAGAGCAACAATGTTTGATGACAAGGTTTTAATGATTACCGGTGGTACCGGTTCTTTCGGCAACGCCGTGCTGGACCGGTTCCTGTCCACCAACGTGCGCGAGATCCGCATCTTCAGCCGCGATGAAAAGAAGCAGGAAGAAATGCGTCTCGGCAAGAACCATGACAAGCTCAAGTTCTACATCGGTGATGTGCGCAACTACGACAGTATTCACCAGGCCCTGAAGGGCGTCGATTATGTATTCCATGCCGCCGCGCTGAAGCAGGTACCGTCGTGCGAGTTCTACCCGCTTGAAGCGGTCAATACCAACATACTGGGTGCCGAGAACGTGCTGAACGCCGCGGTAGCGCAGGATGTCAAGCGCGTCATTGTGCTGAGTACCGACAAGGCCGTGTACCCGATCAATGCCATGGGCCTGTCGAAGGCAATGATGGAAAAACTCATGGTTGCCAAGTCGCGCATGTTTACCAACACCGAGACCGTCATGTGTGCCACGCGCTACGGCAATGTCATGGCGTCACGCGGTTCGGTAATCCCGTTGTTTATTTCACAGATACAGCAGGGCAAGCCGCTTACCGTTACCGACCCGGACATGACCCGGTTCCTGATGTCACTTGAAGATTCCGTTGACCTGGTGCTGCACGCCTACGCCCATGCCGAGCAGGGCGATATCTTTGTGCAGAAAGCGCCGGCATCAACAGTCGGTGACCTGGCCCAGGCCATGGTGGAACTGTTCGACAGCAAGCATGGTGTCAAGGTCATCGGCACACGTCATGGCGAAAAACTGTACGAATCACTGGTATCACGCGAGGAAATGGCGCATGCAGAAGACATGGGCCGTTATTACCGCGTACCGGCGGATAACCGCGATCTGAACTACAACAAGTATTTCTCTGATGGCGAGAAAGCCGTATCCACCCTTGACGACTACACGTCGCACAATACCGAGCGCCTGAACGTGGAGCAGGTCAAGCAGTTGCTGCTCAGCCTCGATATCATACAGGAAGCACTCAATGGTTAAGGTCATGACTATCGTCGGCACGCGCCCCGAGCTCATCAAGATGAGCCGGGTCATCGCCGAGTTTGATACGCATACCGATCACGTGCTGGTTCATACCGGCCAGAATTATGATTACGAACTGAACCAGGTGTTCTTCGATGACCTGGGTATCCGCAAGCCGGATCACTTTCTTGAAGCCGATGGCAAAACCGCGGCAGAAACCATCGCCAACGTCATCGCCGCCAGCGACCGGGTAATGGAACAGGAGCAACCCGACGCGGTATTGCTCTACGGTGATACCAACTCCTGCCTGTCGATCATCTCCGCCAAGCGTCGCAAGATTCCCGTGTTTCATTTCGAAGCCGGCAACCGCTGTTTCGACCAGCGCGTGCCCGAAGAAATCAATCGCAAGGTGCTGGACCACCTGGCAGATATCAACTTCGTGCTTACCGAGCATGCGCGGCGCTACCTGATAGCCGAAGGCATTGCCGCCAATACAATTATCAAGACCGGCTCACACATGACCGAGGTGCTGGAGTACTACCAAGACAAGATCGACCAGGCGCGACCGCTGGAGCCCATGGGCCTGGAGGCCGGAAGGTATTTCCTGGTCAGCCTGCATCGCGAGGAAAATGTTGATTCACCTCACAACCTGCGTGACCTGGTGGATTCGCTCAATGCGCTGGCCGAGCAGTATGATTTCCCGGTTATTGTGTCCACGCATCCGCGCACACGCAAACGCCTGGACCAGCTCGACAGCCTGCTTGCCAGTGACAGGATCCGTTTCATGAAGCCGTTCGGTTTCTGTGATTACATCCAGCTGCAGAAACAGGCGTTTTGCGTGTTGTCCGACAGCGGCACCATTACCGAGGAAACTGCGTTACTGGGCCTGACCGCCGTCAACGTGCGTAATGCGCACGAACGCCCGGAAGGGCCGGATGCCGGCACGCTGATTATGAGCGGCCTGAAAAAAGACCGGATTCTTGATGCCGTGCGTGTAACCATCGATATGACTGCCCAGGCCCAGAACAGTGACCCGGTGGCGGATTACCAGAGCCGGTCTGTATCAAAGAAAGTCCTGAAAGCGGTGCTGAGCAATATCGACCATGTCAATCGCACGGTCTGGCACAAGCACTAGACCGGTTTGTTTCCGGTTAAGCCATCGTGGAGTGCCGGGATGCAAGCCGCTATACTCGGGCCTGACGTATATAGAGCATAGATATCCATGGCTGTAATTGTTCCTGTTATCCTGTCCGGTGGTTCCGGCAGTCGCCTGTGGCCACTGTCCCGTGAGCTGTATCCCAAGCAGTTGTTGTCGCTGACCGGCAACAGCCAGACCATGCTGCAGCAAACCGCGACACGCCTGGACGGCATGGCCGAGCTGGCAGTGCCCATGGTCATCTGCAATGCCCGGCACCGGTTCCTGGTGGCAGAACAATTGCTGGAGCAGGGCATAGAAGGCAGCCGTATTTATCTTGAGCCCATGGGCCGCAATACCGCGCCGGCAACCGCTATCGCCGCACTTGAGCTCCAGGCCAGTCATGGTGCCGACGCGTTAATGCTGATTCTTCCGGCCGACCACGTGATTCGTGATCTTGGCGCATTCCACCAGGCAGTACAGGCAGGCGCCCGGCTGGCCGCAGCGGGTGAACTGGTGACCTTTGGCGTGGTGCCAAGCCAGCCGCATACGGGCTATGGCTATATTCTCAAGGGTGATGCGCTCGATGAAGCCGGTTACCGCGTTGGCCGGTTTGTGGAAAAACCGGATCTCGACACCGCGCGCGAGTATGTGAACTCGGGTGATTACCTGTGGAACAGCGGCATGTTCCTGTTCCGCGCCGATCGCGTGATCGAAGAAATGCAGCAGCATTCGCCGGCGATCCTGTCTGCCTGCCAGGCAGCGTTTGTCAGCAAGCGCGAAGAGCATGATTTTGTCTGGCTGGACGATGAAGATTTCGGCAAGGTGCCGTCCGATTCCATCGACTACGCGTTGATGGAAAAAACCACGCGCGCCGCCGTGGTGCCGCTGGACGCCGGCTGGGATGATGTCGGTTCCTGGAGCGCCCTGTGGGATATGGGTAAAAAGGATGCGTCCGGCAACGTCAGCATCGGCGATGTGCAAACCGTCGATGTACAGAATTCCTACCTGCACGCCACCAACCGCATGATCGCCGCTGTCGGTATCAGTGACCATGTCATTGTAGAGACCAGTGATGCCGTGTTGGTGGCACACAAGGACAAGGTGCAGGACGTCAAGGAAATCGTCAGCCAGTTAAAGACCAGTGGCCGCGAAGAAGCGCATCTGCACCAGAAAGTGTTCCGGCCCTGGGGCAGCTACGAGTGCCTGGATGAAGGCGATCGTTTCAAGGTCAAACATATTATTGTCAGGCCGGGCGCCAGCCTGTCGCTGCAAATGCACCGGCAGCGAGCCGAGCACTGGGTGGTGGTCAGCGGTGTGGCTACGGTCACTTGCGGCGACCGGACGTTCGACCTGAACGTGGATGAATCCACCTATATTCCGGTCAACACCCAGCACCGGCTGGAGAACCGCACCGATCAGCCCTTGTCCATGATCGAGGTGCAATCCGGTGACTATGTCGGTGAGGATGATATTATCCGCCTGGAAGACATATACGGTCGGGAAAAAGAAGCGGTTAAATAATCCTGCTGTTTCCCCGGGATCATATTTTTTGTAAACAAGGAACTGGGCCGGAGTAGTCGGCAAGGCATATCACTATGACAAAAAAAGCACTTATCACCGGCATTACCGGTCAGGATGGCGCCTACCTGGCAGAACTGCTGCTGGACAAGGGGTACGAAGTTCACGGCATCAAGCGCCGGTCGTCACTTTTTAATACCGACCGTATTGATCACCTTTACCAGGACCCGCACGAAAAGCAACGCCGCTTCATCCTGCATCACGGCGACCTGACCGATTCCAGCAGTCTTGTCCGCATTATCCAGGAAGTGCAGCCGGACGAGTTGTATAATCTCGCGGCGCAATCCCATGTGGCCGTATCCTTTGAAGAGCCCGAATACACGGCCAACTCTGATGCGCTCGGTACCCTGCGCCTGCTGGAAGCCATTCGTATTCTCGGGCTGGAAAAGAAAACCCGGTTCTACCAGGCATCCACCTCGGAGTTGTTTGGCAAGGTGCAGGAAATTCCGCAAAAGGAAACCACGCCGTTTTACCCGCGCTCACCCTACGCGGTGGCCAAGCTCTATGCATACTGGATCGTGGTTAACTACCGCGAGGCCTATGGCATCTACGCCTGTAACGGTATCCTGTTTAACCACGAATCACCGGTTCGCGGTGAAACCTTTGTCACCCGCAAGATTACCCGGGCGCTGGCACGCATCAAGCTGGGCATGCAGGACTGCCTGTATCTCGGCAACCTCGATGCCAAGCGTGACTGGGGTCATGCCCGCGACTACGTGGAAATGCAATGGCTGATGTTGCAACAGGATGAACCGGAAGATTTTGCCATTGCCACCGGCGTGCAGTACTCGGTACGTGACTTTGTCAACATTGCTGCTGAAGAGCTGGGCATGAAGGTGCGCTGGGAAGGCAGTGGCGTGGATGAAAAAGGTTATGATGAAAACGGCAACTGTATTGTCGCCGTTGACCCGCGTTACTTCCGGCCCACCGAGGTGGAAACCCTGCTGGGGGATGCCACCAAGGCGCGGGAGAAACTGGGTTGGGCGCCGAAGACCAGCTTCGCCGAGCTGGTTCAGGAAATGGCCGCCAGTGATCTCAAGGAAGCCGAACGCGATGCACTGCTGAAGCGCGAGGGCCACGAGGTATTGAATCGTCATGAGTAACCCGGCGCCCGCGCTCAACCCCTCACAACGTATTTATGTTGCCGGCCATCGTGGCCTGGTCGGCAGTGCCATTGTCCGGCGCCTGAAAAGCCTCGGCTTTGATGATGAGCATATTATTACGCGCACCCACGCGCAGCTGGATCTCACCAGCCAGCAGGCGGTGAGCGACTTTCTTGCCGCGGAAAAGCCCGACCATGTAATCCTGGCCGCGGCCAAGGTGGGCGGTATACATGCGAACAACACCTACCCTGCCGAGTTCATCTACCAGAACCTGATGATTGAAGCCAATGTCATCAACAGTGCCTGGCAAGCGGGTGTAGAAAGATTATTGTTCCTGGGCTCATCGTGTATTTATCCGCGCCTGGCCGAACAACCCATGCAGGAACGCGCCTTGCTCACCGGCACGCTGGAGCCCACCAACGAACCCTATGCACTGGCCAAGATTGCCGGCATCAAGCTGTGTGAATCCTACAATCGCCAATATGGCACCGATTACCGCAGTGTCATGCCCACCAACCTGTATGGCCCCGGTGATAACTTTGACCTGATGAATTCACACGTCATCCCGGCATTGATCCGCAAGTTCCACGAAGCCAGGGTCAACAACAGTGCCAGTGTCCAGGTCTGGGGCACCGGCAACGCCATGCGGGAATTCCTGTACGTGGATGACATGGCCGATGCCTCGCTGTTTGTGCTCGGCCTCGACAAGCCGGCCTATGATGCCAATACCGAACCCATGTGCTCACATATCAACGTTGGCACGGGTGAAGATGTAACGATTCGCCAGTTGGCGCAAACCATTCAGACGGTCGTCGGATTTTCCGGTGATATTGTTTTTGATGCCGACAAGCCTGATGGTGCACCGAGAAAGCTGCTCGATGTCTCGCGTCTCGCCGCCATGGGCTGGCGCGCACCGACCTCGCTGGAGCAGGGATTGAAACAGTCTTATGATTGGTTCTGTGAAGCCGAAGAACCGAGGCTGACGACAGCATAACAACAAGCGCCGGAACAGAACCGGCGCGGCATAGCAGTATTCCGCCAATCGCATGTTGTTAACGGTTGTAACGTAAAGCAAAAAATAAAGGGAAGGGAATGAAAGTTATTGTCACAGGCGGCGCCGGCTTTATCGGTACAGCAGTTATTCGCCACATCATCAACAATACTTCCGATGAAGTCATCAATCTCGACAAGCTGACTTACGCCGGCAACCTGGAATCACTTGCCGATGTATCAGGCAGCGAGCGCTATCATTTCGAGCATGCCGATATTTGTGATGCTGCCGAGGTGGCACGCATCTTTGATCAATATCAACCCGATGCCATCATGCACCTGGCCGCCGAGTCACACGTGGATCGTTCCATAGACGGACCGGCCGAGTTTATCAACACCAATATCGTCGGCACCTATACCTTGCTGGAAGCGGCGCGCAAGTACACGGCATCGCTTGATAATGCTACGGCCAGGGCGTTCCGGTTTCATCATGTTTCCACTGACGAGGTCTATGGCAGCCTCGGCGCCACCGGCCTGTTCACCGAACAAAACCGTTACGAACCCAATTCACCGTATTCCGCCAGCAAGGCATCATCGGATCACCTGGTGCGCGCCTGGCATGCCACCTATGGCATGCCCATCGTCATTACCAACTGTTCCAACAACTACGGGCCGTACCAGTTCCCGGAAAAACTGATCCCGCTGGTAACAATGAATGCACTGCAGGGCAAGGCGCTGCCCATTTATGGCAAGGGCGACCAGGTTCGAGACTGGCTCTATGTCGACGATCATGCGCGTGCACTTTACAAGGTAATGACCGAAGGCAAGCCCGGCGAGACCTACAACATCGGCGGTCATAATGAAAAAACCAACCTGGAAGTGGTCAAGACCATTTGCCGCCTGCTGGATGAACTGGTGCCGGATCATCCCGGTGACATCAGCAAGTACGAAGACCTGATTACGCATGTTGCCGACCGACCGGGCCATGATCAGCGCTACGCTATTGATGCTGACAAGATCAAGAACGAGCTTGGCTGGATGCCGGAGGAAACCTTTGAAACCGGTATCCGCAAAACCATCCAGTGGTACCTGGATAACAGCGAATGGTGTCAACGCGTCCAGGATGGCAGCTATCGTGGCGAACGACTGGGACTGGGAGGCAAGTAAATGAAAGGTATTATTCTTGCCGGCGGTTCCGGCACACGTTTGCACCCGGCAACACTGGCAGTATCCAAGCAGTTGTTGCCCGTTTATGACAAGCCCATGGTGTATTACCCGCTGAGCACGCTGATGTTGTCCGGTATTCGCGAGATCCTGGTGATCTCGACACCGCAGGATACACCGCGCTACCCGCAGTTGCTGGGTGACGGCAGTCAATGGGGTATCAGCCTGAGCTATGTTGTCCAGCCCAGCCCCGATGGACTGGCACAGGCATTTATTCTTGGTCGTGACTTTGTCGGCAATGACAGCTGCGCGCTGGTGCTGGGTGACAATATTTTCTATGGCCATGATTTCCAGAAGAGCCTGAAAAACGCCGCCAACAAGGCAAGTGGTGCAACCGTGTTTGCCTACCCGGTGCTTGATCCCGAACGCTATGGCGTGGTCGAGTTTGACAAGAGTGGCACCGCCATCAGTCTTGAAGAAAAACCGGCGCAACCCAAATCCCGTTACGCAGTCACCGGCCTGTATTTCTATGACAACCAGGTGGTCGATATTGCCGCTTCCATCAAGCCATCGGCGCGCGGCGAGCTGGAAATCACCGATGTAAACCGTATTTACATGGAGCAGGGCCAACTCAGTGTCGAGATCATGGGTCG